>CBEULQ010000092.1:0-7727 GCA_965543975.1 uncultured Desulfocucumis sp.
TACCAGACCTTCGAGAACATCTCCCCGTACGGCTTCAGGATCTCTTTCCAGCGGGCTGCCGAAGCCCCCGCCGCCGGCAGTTTCAAGTATTATGGTATCGCCTTCCTGCAGCGTTCCGGTTAATTTGCCGCTCTTTATCAGCGCCTCTTCACCATTTTTATATTTAACCCTAAGCCTGGAGGAAGCCCCGGGAAATCCGCCGGAAATTCCCCAGGGACTGTTAACGGAGCGTTCGGTGCTGACCGAAACCGCCGCCTTTCCTTCCAGTATATTTATGGCCCTGTACATGCCGGTCCCGCCCCTGCATCTGCCGGCGCCTCCGGTGTCCGGCAAAAGGCCGTAGCCCTGCACCAGAAGGGGGTAGTAGAGTTCAATTACCTCTATCGGGGTATTTCTGGTGTTAGTCATGTTAACATGAACTCCGTCCAAGCCGTCCTGGTCTGATTTGGCACCCTGCCCGCCACCGTATGTTTCCACGTACGAATAATATCTGCCCGTGGCCGGGTTGATTCCTCCTATGGTAAAATTACTCATGCTGCCGGTGCCGGCGGCGGTGACCCGTTCCGGGGAAGCCTGGGCCAGGGCCCCGAGCAAGGTGTCGGCTATGCGCTGGGCTGTGTTGATGTTGGCGTGGGCCACCGGCGCGGGAAAGAGGGGATTGAGCAGGCTTCCCGGCGGGGTTATTACCTCAATGGGGGCTGTCATGCCGTGGTTGGAAGGAACCCCGGGGTCAACCACGGCCTTTAGTGCGAAATATACGCAGGCCAGGGTTACTCCCCTGGTGGCGTTAACCGGCCCGTTTACCTGGGGATGGGTACCGGAGAAGTCTACGGTAACCGAATCGCCATTTATTGTGAGGGCTACTTTAATATTGATTTTATTATCAGTGATACCGTCTCCCTCCAAAAAATCCTCAAAGGAATACGTACCTTCCGGCAGTCCGGCCAGGCCGGAGCGCATACGTTTTTCGGAGTACTTTATTATTTCGGCCATGTATTCCAGCAGTCTTCCTGTGCCGTACCTGTCGGCCAGTTCCTGGATACGGCGCTCGCCCACTGCGTTGGCGGAAATCTGCGCCTGGATATCCCCGTAAAATTCCTCCGGGGTGCGGACATTGCTGGCAATTATATCTATTATTTCCTGTTTTATTTTTCCCCGGCTGCACAGTTTAACCGGGGGAATTCTTATGCCTTCCTGGAAAATTTCCACCGCAGAGGTGGACATGCTGCCCGGTACGGAACCCCCGACATCCACATGATGAGCAAGATTGGCTGCCAGGGCGACGGGGGTGCCCCTGTAGAATACGGGTGATATTACGCAGACGTCGGGAAGGTGAGAGCCGCTGATATAGGGATCATTGATGATTACGGCGTCGCCGGGGTTTAGTGAACCGGGAGGATACCTTTTCAGCACCGCACTTACCACCGTAGGCATAAGGCCGAGGTGTAAGGGAATGTGTTCCGCCTGGGCTACCATCCGGCCGTCAACGGTATATAATGCTGTGGAGCAGTCCCGCCTGTCCTTTATATTTGGAGAAAGGGCAGTCCGTATCAGAGAAATACCCATTTCCTCCGCCGCGGACTGGAGCGCGCTGCGTATTACTTCAAGGGTTACCGGGTCCATTGTGCCACCCCCACATCTATTACCAGATTCTGAAAAGCATCCACTCTGGCCCTCATTCCCGGCAGGATGAGTGTGGTGGAATCATCCTGTTCCACCAAGGCCGGACCATGGATTTCATCCTCCGGGGAAAGGTTTTGTCGAAGGTAGACGGCCGTGTTATGGGGAATTCCGCTAAATATAACCTCCCGCCGCATCACTTCGGTATGCTCTTTTACATAAGACGCCTTTCCTTTAATAATGCCGAGCCGGCCGGAAGAATCAGCGGAGCGGGAGAGGGAAAAAACGGCGGCAACCCTTATGGCTGCAAGCTCAAGCGGGGCATCCTCCCTGGAAAAACCGTACTCCGTCCGGTGAGCAAGGTGAAAAGACCTTTCCAGCAGTTTCATATCTCCGGCAGTCAGCTTGCCCGCAGGGGCGGGGAGGTTCAATTCGAAGGACTGACCGGAATATTTTGCATCAATACTGCGTGTAATAACAACTTTTTTGATATCAAACCCTTCTTTGGAAAAATCATTCTTTGCTTTGTTTTCCAAAGAGATAAATCTTTCCGTCATAATATCCAAATCAATTTTATCCCAGGGCGTGATCATGGTCGAAGAATAGTCCCTGCGTCCATCCGCGAAAAGAACGCCCATAGCGGAAGAAACGCCGGGATATCTTGGAACCACAACGGAAGTAACGCCTATTTCCCTGGCCAGTTCGGCTGCGTGCAAGGGACCTGCCCCACCAAAGGCTATAAGGGCAAAATCCCTGGGATCGTACCCCCTCTGAACGGATATCAATCTGACTGCCCTGGTCATTCCCGCGTTTACCACAGTTATTATTCCTTCGGCGGCCTTTTCCAGCGACAATCCCAGGGGTAGGGCGATCTTTTCCATAATAGCCCTCCGGGCGGCGTCTACATCCAGATGGTTATACTCTCCCATTTTTACTGCAGGGTTTAAACGGCCGAGAACAAGGTTTGCGTCGGTAACAGTGGGTTCTGAACCGCCAAGGCCATAACAGGCCGGCCCTGGTGATGCCCCTGCGCTTTGCGGGCCCACCCTGAGAGCCCCACCGCGGTCAACATAGGCAATGCTTCCGCCGCCGGCTCCGATGGTATGGATGTCAAGCATGGGCAGACGCAGGGGAAATCCGCCGATGGACCCTTCGGTGGTTTGGCGGGGGCTGCCGCGGAATATAAGGCTGACGTCTGTGCTTGTGCCTCCCATGTCGGCGGTGATAATGTTAGGTCTGCCTGTTTCCCTGGCCAGCATGAGTCCCCACAGCACCCCTCCGGCGGGGCCGGACAGCACGGTGCGGGCGCATTCGGTTGCCGCCTGACGGGCGGAGAGGACTCCACCATTCGACTTCATGACAAAGAGTCCTTTTTTACCGGATGTTTCAATGTTTAATAGTTTAGATTCCAATTCCTTTAAATAATTCGACATCTTCGGCATTACCACCGCGTTTATGCAGGTTGTGCTTGTTCTCTCGTATTCCCTGATTTCCGGCAGCAACTCCGAGGACAGTGTCACCGGAACTCCCGGCAATTCCCTTTCCAATGCCTCTTTTATGAGAATTTCGTGGGCGGGGTTGGCGTAGGAATGAAGGAGGCTCACCGCCACGGAAACAGGATTGATTTCTTTTAACTGTTTAACAACGTCGTTAATGCCGCTTTTATTCAGTGGTTTGAAAACCCTTCCGCCGGGAAGCATTCTTTCATCAGCTTCCACTATCATATGAAGGGGAATAAGGGGAGAGGGCCTGGTAACCCTGAAGTCATACAGATGGGGGCGGTTCTGCCTTCCTATATGAAGTATATCTTTAAAGCCCCGGGTTACAATGAGGGCAGTTTTGGACACCTTGCGTTCAAGAAGGGCGTTGGTGGCCACGGTGGTGCCGTGCAGCAACAGGTACAGCCCGGAAAAGTCAACCCCGCCCTTTTCAGCTAACCGTTGCAGTACCTGCATGATAGCCCGGGAGGGATCGTCCGGGGTGGACAACACCTTAGCCACGTGCAATTCTACGGTTGATTCATTCAACATGCATCCGTCAGTGAAGGTTCCGCCGGTATCAACGGCGGCTCTCCATAACCGGGTTTTTGAATCAGTCATTTTTTTCTCCGTTATTTAAAGTATTCATCCAACCATTTTATCACAACATCCCAGGCTTCCCGGTAATGCCGGGTAAATTGGTGGTCTCCTTCTTCTATCCAGTTAATATGTTTCGGGTTGCCCGCACAGTTATATATTTTTTCGGCTTCTTCCTTTGGAACCATGTCATCTTTAAGCCCCTGCATCACCAGCAGCGGACGCGGTGATATAGCCCCGGCCAGGCCACAAACATCGTATTTTCTAATGTCCGTAAAAAAGCTTTTCCTGAGATATATTAAACCTGCCTCTCCGGCCAGGGTAATTGCTGATTCTTCTTCTTCGGGCAAATCGCCGTCGGTAAAGGACATGAATAAATCTTCAAGAGACGCCGGGGCTGCCCAGGTGCATACACCGGCGATTCTATCATCCTTTGCCGCATGGCATATGGCGGTGGAACCGCCGAAGCTCCTGCCAAGCGTCACAATGGGACCAAAGCCGGCACCAGTGCAGAGGTCCGTTACAGAGAGCAGATCACTGATCTGGCCGCTTAGGGTAAGGTCGATGAAGTCGCCCTGGCTTTCACCGTTGCCGGAGAAATCAAAGAGCACTGAGGACCAGCCGTGCCTGCCGAGTTCTTCTGCCATTTCCAGCGCCTTGCCCTTTCCTTCCTTGCTGCCGGTAAAGCCGTGGCAGAAAACAACCACCGGCCCGGAGGTTTTTCCGGAGTATAAAAGCCCCGCCAGCTCAAGACCTCTGCCGTTTTTTACTATTATTTTTTCCCATCTCAAATGCTCCACCATCCCCGGGAATCTTATATTTGAAAGAATATAAGATGTCAATATTTTTACTTAGTATTAGGCGCTGGAGAAAAATTTCCTTCCAAAAGTATGCTTTTGAAAAGGATACTTTTGAGGGATACTTTAGTCCGGCCAAGCGTTCGTATTGAAGTTGAAAAGATAAAAACGCAGTAAATACGAACTTCGGGCATATTATTAATGATGGTGGTAATCAATATAGGTAATATACTTCTCTAAACGGTATGGTGCCATGAATATAATTATTGTGCACGGCGGCGTGGAAACCGGGACAGAACCGCCATATATGGAAGCTCTGCGGAAAGCCGCTCTGGCCGGGTATAATGCCCTGTCCGTCAGCCACCTGGACGCCGCTGAGGAAACTGTGAAAATCCTGGAAGACAACCCTCTGTTTAACGCCGGTTACGGATCGGTGTTAAATTTTGATGGGGAGGTAGAGATGGATGCCGCCGTTATGGACGGCTGCACCGGCAGGTTCGGGGCTGTGGCGGCAATAACGGGAGTTGCACATCCAATTTCGGTTGCCCGCCTGGTGATGGAAAAGACAAACCATGTTCTGCTGGCGGGGCGGGGGGCCAAGAAATTTGCCAGGTCTCAGGGTTTTCCGGATGTCGACTGTGTTTATCCAAAAATGTTGGACGCCTGGGAAAGGGCAAAGGAAAAAATGGCCGGTGGTGACCGTTCCGAAGCCTGCCCTTACACCGGTCTGGATAACCCTGGGGAAACAGCCTGCGATACGGTGGGATGCGTGATTTTTAACCGGGGCATGCTGGCCGCCGCTTCTTCCACCGGTGGATCGTTTCTGAAAATGCCGGGAAGGATTGGCGACACGCCTGTACCCGGTGGTGGAATTTACGCCTCCGGGACTTGCGCGGTGGTATGCACAGGTTTCGGGGAGGCTTTTATAGTAACTTTGACCGCCAAACATGTTGATTCACTGGTGCAGGATGGAGTCCATCCCCAGGCGGCGGCGGAAATGGCCATAGAAAGGCTGAACCGGCTAAAGAATGGGGCAGTGGGCGGTTTGGTGGTTGTGGACTCGAAAAAGCGCTATGGCGCCGCTTATAATTGTCGAAGGTTTCCGGTGCTGGCGCTTTTAAACGGTGTAATTGTAAGTGATTTCATGCCGGTTAAAGTCCGGGTGTAAAATCAGGGATGTGACTTAAAAATTTTTTTTACATATTTGGAGGAATATAAAAGTTGGTATAGAATATTCTGAATACGAATATAGTAGTAAAAAGAATAAAAAGTAGCATGATGGTTGCGGGAGAGACCGGGAAACCGGCGCCGAAGGAGTAAAGGAGCTTTGCCAAACTCTCAGGCAAAAGAACTGCAACCGGACTACACTCTGGAGAGCACGTCAGGCCGCGACGGTCAGGGCGTCACCGAAGGGGAGCCTTATACAGGCACAATCTCTCAGGTAAAAAGACAGAGACAAAGTAAGCGGATGCTTGCTTAGTCTCTGTCTTTTTTAATTTGGGGAAATTATATATCTTAGAGGGGGAAAAGTTAATGACGATGGTTCAAAAAACGCCGTTGTATGAGGCGCATATCAGGTATGGTGGAAAAGTGATCGATTTTGCCGGCTGGCTTTTGCCGGTGCAGTATTCCGGTATCCTGGAGGAGCATCGGGCAGTGAGGGAAAAAGCCGGATTGTTTGATGTTTCTCATATGGGTGAAGTGCTTTTAAAGGGCGCAGGGGCTTTAGCTTTTCTGCAGAGACTTGTGACCAACGACATCTCGGGCATGGTGGACGGGCAAATCCGGTATACCCCCATGTGCTACCCCGACGGGGGCGTGGTTGACGACATATTGGTGTATAAGCGCGGCGACGGGGAATACTTTTTGGTAATCAACGCTGGGAATATCGTCAAGGACTGGAATTGGATGCAGCAGGAGGCAAAAGGGTTTGACGTTGAACTGACAAACCTTTCTGACCGGACGGCGGAACTGGCCCTGCAGGGCCCCCTGGCCCAGACCATTCTCAGTCATCTGACCGACGCGCCGCTGGCCGGTTTGCGCTATTACCGGTTTCTGCCGGAGGTTACCGTGGCCGGCAAGCAAGTTCTTTTATCCAGGACGGGATATACCGGTGAGGACGGTTTCGAAATATACTGCCGGCCGGAAGACGCCGTAGAATTATGGGACGCCATTCTAGATGCCGGGAAATCTTACGGACTGCTGCCGGCCGGTCTAGGTTGCAGGGACACCCTGCGTTTTGAGGCGTGCATGCCTTTATACGGGCACGAGTTCTCTGCGAACATTAGTCCCGTTGAGGCTGGCCTGGGCCGCTATGTCAGCCTCCACAAAGGCGAGTTCAACGGGCGGGAGGCTCTCGGGGAGCAACTGGCCCACGGCACCAAACGTACGCTGGTTGGTTTCGAGATGATCGGACGGGGCATTGCCCGGGCCGAATATCCGGTGATATACGAAGGTCAGAAAATCGGCGTTGTAACAACGGGATCATATTCGCCCACGTTGGATAAAAATTTGGGACTCGCCCTGGTGCCACCGGAATATGCGGTAAACGGGCATCATTTTGATATCCAGATTCGCGGCAAAAATGTGCAGGCAAAGGTTGTCAATAAACCATTCTATAAAAGAAAGGGGAAGTAAAGTATGAACATTCCGGTAGAACTGAAGTACACCAAAGAACACGAGTGGATCAGGCTGGAGGGTAACCGGGCCGTTGTCGGGATTACTGATTTTGCCCAGATGCAGCTGGGCGACGTTGTTTTCATCGAGGTTCCAGCGGTGGGGACCAGGATTACCTCCGGACAGAGTTTTTCCGTGATTGAGTCGGTAAAGGCGGTATCCGACATCTACGCCCCGGTCAGCGGGGTTATCGTGGAAGTTAATGAAAGCCTGGCCGATGCCCCGGAAACAATCAACCAGGACCCCTACGGGACCGGCTGGATCGCCGTTATAGAAATGGATGAAGGGGCTGCCCTGGACGGATTTTTAGACAGTGAGTCGTACGGGAAAATAGTGGCGGAGGGAGGCCATTAATATGCGGTGGAGCTATTTGCCCCACACGGAGGAAGACCGCCGGGCGATGCTGAAGGCCATCGGCGTGGATCAGGTGGAGGAGCTGTTTGTGGATATTCCTGCGGATTTAAGGCTGAATCGCCCCCTGAACCTGCCCGCTGCCATGTCAGAACCGGAACTGGCAAGACACCTTCAGGGTCTGTCCTGCAGCAACGCTGGTTTACAG
>CBEULQ010000093.1:0-7697 GCA_965543975.1 uncultured Desulfocucumis sp.
AAAAATTAATTTATTATAAATTTTCTTTTCGGCTCAGCCGTGTTCCTCTATGCAATTAAACACATTAATACCACAACGAGGATGTACGCCTGGTATTAAGCATACAACGACCTCTTTTTCTGGAGAAAATAGCAACGGATATAAGGAAACTGGAGGGAGGAAAGCTGTGGCGCTTCCCTGTGGATAAGAAGCTATATCAGGGCCGGGGGTATAACATGCCCCCGGCCCTGAGCGAATCGAACCTATTGGTCGATGTCCTCCGGACGAATCATTTCTTCAATAATATATAGAAGTTCGTCCCTGCCCTGTCCGGACAGGGCGGAGAAAAGGATCAGGGGATGTTCCTGTTTTAACTCCAGGGCATCCCTAATTATTTTTATCTGCTTATTGATTTGGTTTTTCGAAAGCTTATCGCATTTGGTGACCGCCACTGCTGCGGATATGCCGTAGTGTTTCAGCCACTGGTAAAACTGTATGTCCTGTTCGGTGGGCCGGTGCCGCACATCCACAAGCTGCAGGACCCCTTTAAGCTGTGAACGCTCCTTTAAATATTTTTCCACCATCGGCCCCCATTTGGCCTTTACCTGTACCGGAACCCTGGCATATCCGTATCCCGGCAGGTCCACCAGATAAAAGCTGCCGTTTATCAGGAAGAAATTTATAGCCTGGGTGCGTCCCGGAGTATTGCTGGTCCGGGCCAGTCCCTTCCTGTTCACCAGCTTGTTCAGGAGCGAGGATTTCCCCACATTGGAACGCCCGGCCAGGGCGATTTCAGGTCGCTCACCGGCCGGGCAGCTTTTTAAGTCTACTGCTGTTTTTTCAAATTCTGCGCTAATAATCTTCATATGATAACTATTCCTCTAGGAGGCCGCCCCCGATATAAGAAGTGAGAAGTTAGATGTTAGAGGTGAGATTTTTGTGGCAATTTGCTTTTGCAAATTCCTTCTATTCCCACTTCTGACTTCTTACGTCTAACCTCTCAATTTTAGCCGGCCTATGGTATCTTTAGGAAAGGATACTTCCGCCGCCGTCCTGCACCACCGGCTGGTAGCCGGTGACTTCCGGCCCGACCACCGCAGGAGTGCTGCCCAGTTCAGCCGTCTCCGGCTCGAATTCCTTTTCCAGGAGGGCTATTTCAAGCACATCATCCATGTGGTCAACCAGCTTGAATGTCAGGTTCTTCTTGACATTGGCCGGGATATCCTCAATATCCTTTCTATTATCTTTGGGCAGAATAATTGTTTTTATACCACCCCGGTGGGCTGCCAGAACCTTTTCTTTAATTCCGCCCACCGGCAGCACTCTGCCGCGTAGGGTAATCTCCCCGGTCATGGACACATCATGGCGCACTTTGCGGCTGGAAAGAGCCGAAGCTATGGCGCAGGCCATGGTAATGCCCGCCGAAGGCCCGTCTTTGGGGATGGCCCCTTCGGGAATATGCACGTGAATGTCGTACTTGTCGAAAACTTCCTCGGCAATACCCAACTCAGTGCACCGACTACGGACGTAGCTGTATCCGGCCTGGGCTGATTCCTTCATCACATCGCCAAGTTTACCGGTGAGGGTAAGCTTGCCGTTTCCCTTGTACACAGTTACCTCGATGGCCAGAGTGTCTCCTCCCACCTCGGTCCAGGCCATTCCGGTGGCCACTCCCACCTGATCGTCCTGTTCGGCCATTCCGTAGCGGTAACGGGGTTTGCCCAGGAATGATTCCAGGTTTTGTGTGGTGATCTTCACCTTTTTGGCCTTGCCGGACACAATCTGTTTGGCGGCCTTGCGGCAAAGGGAAGCAATGTTGCGCTCCAAATTCCGTACGCCGCTTTCCCGGGTGTATTCCCTGATTACTTTACGTATGGTATTTTCTGATATATTGACCATTTGGTCTGTCAGACCATGTTCTTTTATTTGTTTGGGCGCCAGGTGACGAAGTGCTATCTGCACTTTTTCTTCTTCGGTGTAACCTGAAATGTGGATTAGTTCCATCCTGTCCAATAGCGGCCTGGGTATGTTGTGCTGAACGTTGGCCGTCGTAATAAACATCACATTGGAGAGATCGTAAGGAGCCTCAATGTAATGGTCGCTGAAAGCATTGTTTTGCTCAGGGTCCAGCACTTCCAACAACGCTGAGGAAGGGTCCCCCCTGAAGTCCATACTCATTTTATCAATTTCGTCAAGCAAAAAGACAGGGTTTTTGGAGCCGGCGGTTTTCATACCCTGAATGATCCTGCCTGGCAGGGCGCCAACATAGGTACGGCGATGGCCGCGGATTTCAGCCTCGTCTCTTACGCCCCCCAGTGAAATACGTACGAATTTACGCTCCAGCGCCCTGGCAATGGAACGTCCCAGAGATGTTTTACCAACGCCGGGCGGTCCCACAAAACAGATAATCGGCCCTTTCATCTTCTTGGCCAGCTTGCGGATGGCCAGATATTCCAGTATTCGTTCCTTTACGGTTTTAAGTCCGTAATGATCCTCTTCCAGAATGACCTCTGCGGCATTGATGTCCAGGCGGTCCCTGGTGCTCTTGCTCCAGGGCAGCGCCAGAATCCAGTCCAGGTAGTTGCGTACCACGGCGGACTCGGCTGCCATGGGAGGCATTTTTTCCAGCCGCTCTAACTCTTTAATTACTTTCTCTTCCACTTCTTTGGGAAGTTTGGCGGCGGCGATTTTTTCCCTGTATTCATCCGCCTCGGCCATCCGGTCGTCCTTTTCTCCCAATTCCTTCTGGATCGCTTTTATTTGCTCCCGGAGGTAGTACTCCTTCTGTGTCTTTTCCATCTGCTTGCGCACACGGATATTGATTTTGCGCTCCAGTTCGACTATTTCCAGTTCCTTGGCCACAAGGGCGCAAAGCTTTTCTATGCGCTTTACTATATCCACAGTTTCCAGCACCAACTGTTTATCCTCAATGCGCAGGGAAAGATGGGATGCGACTATATCCGCCAGACGCCCGGGCTCCTCCAGATTAACCACGGAAACAACTGTTTCGGGAGGTATGCGCTTGGACAGCTTTACGTACTGCTCAAACTGGTATACCAGACTGCGCATAAGAGCTTCCACTTCAGCATTCTTTTTAAAATCCTCGGAGTATTGCTCTATCTCCACTTTAAAGAATGGCTCATCGGTCAGGTACCTTTTAATTCTGGCCCTGGCCAAGCCCTCGACCAGAATGCGGATGGTACCGCCGGGTAATTTCAACAGTTGTTTAACTTCTGCTACGGTTCCGATTTGGAAGATATCCTCCTCACCGGGGTCATCAGTTTGTGCTTCCTTTTGAGTGGCCAGAAAAATCATACGATCCTGGGCCATGGTTTCCTCTATGGCCTGCACCGACTTATCACGGCCTACATCCAAATGTATCACCATGTATGGAAACACCAGAATACCCCTGAGAGGCAGCAATGGTAAAACCTTAATGGTTGGCTCCACAGCTGCACCTCCTTATTCAATGTATTAATTAATCAGTTACTCAGGGCATATGCGCATACATTATTCTATCACACCAGTTCCGCTAACTGCTATAGTAATAACTGTCAGAATTGAAGAAAAAACAATAAATATCACATTTAAAACCAGCTTTAGGGGATATATGCGGCATTTCTTATCAATACCATATTTTTTATTTTATCCCTTGCATTTCCAATAATATCCCCAAACAAAATTTCAAAAATATAAGTGAGCCTTGGGTTCGGAAGGGGTTATCCCCCTACCGAGCCCCCTGGCATGCCCGCTGCCGCAAGAACATCGGTCTTTACGGGCATTGTCGCCTGAACCTTTAATTCCTGCTCCCCAACCAGAGCTTCCTTCAACACCTGCTCCAACCTGGAAACCGGAATGACTTTAATTCCTTCCATGACTCTGAAAATCTCCTGGTAATTTTCAGAGGGAATAAGCACCCTGGTGGCTCCCGACCTCCGGGCGGCTTCCACCTTGGCCACCACCCCTCCCACGGGAAGAACCAGACCCCTGATGGAAACCTCACCGGTCATGGCCAGCTTGTTATCAACAGGAATGCCATTCATGGCTGAGTATACAGCCGTAGCCACGGCAACACCAGCCGAAGGCCCGTCGATGGGCACCCCACCGGGGAAATTCACGTGAATGTCGAAGTCGGCAGGATTTACATCCGCAACCCGGCGAAGCACCGTGAGGACGTTTTCCACAGAGCCCCTGGCCATACTTTTCCTGCGGATGGTGCGTCCCCGGCCGCCCATTTCCTCCTCTTCCACAACTCCGGTTATAACCAATTTCCCCTGACCCCGGGCTGCCGGAACCGCCCCCGCTTCAATTTCAAGCAGCGTGCCGGTATTGGGTCCGTACACCGCAAGCCCGTTCACCAAGCCAACCTGGGGCTGCAGGGGTACCTTTTTCTCCGGGCGAGGCGAATACTGTCCGCTGTTCACCACCCATTCCACATCACGAGTACTGATGCTCTTCCTGCCCTCGGTCAGGGCAATACCGCCGGCGATCTGGATTATGTTCACAGCCTCCCTGCCGCTGGTGGCGTATTTACTAATAACTGAAAGACACCCCTCATCCAATGGGAAACCAACCTTTTCAGCGGCGTTAACAGCAATAAGCTCGATTTCCTCCGGCATCAGAGGCTTAAAAAATATTTCCAGACAACGGGAGCGAATAGCCGGTGCTATGTCCTCCGGAGTTCTGGTGGTGGCCCCGACCAGCCTGAAGTCGGCCGGCAGGCCATTTTGGAATATGTCGTGGATATGCCCGGGAATGTTGTTATCCTCGGAACTGTAATAGGCGCTCTCCAGCAACACCTTGCGGTCCTCCATCACCTTGAGCAGTTTGTTCATCTGGATATGGTGAAGTTCACCTATTTCATCCAGAAACAGCATGCCTCCATGGGCCTTGGTTACAGCTCCGGGTTTGGGTTGAGGCACTCCGGCCATGCCCAGAGGTCCTGCTCCCTGATAAATGGGATCATGAACGGACCCAATCAGGGGGTCGGCAATACCCCGCTCATCAAACCGGGCGGTGGTGGCATCCATCTCTATAAATCTGGCGTCGTCTTTAAAGGGCGACATGGGATTCTTTTTGGCTTCCTCCAACACGACCCGGGCAGCCGCGGTTTTACCCACACCGGGCGGCCCGTAAATAATCACGTGATGGGGGTTGGGGCCGCAGAGGGCGGCCCGCATAGATTTCAATCCTTCTTCCTGGCCGATTATTTCTTCCAGGCTTTTGGGTCTGGTCTTTTCAGCCAACGGCTCGGTCAGTGAAATTGAGCGCAACCGCTGCAACTTCTCCAACTCCTTGCGGGATTCCCGCTCAACAGCACATTTATTGCCCTGCTGGGCTTTTAACAAATTCCAGAAATACATGCCTATGATTACAGCGAAAAACACCTGAATAAATGTAAGAAAACTGCCGATTCCGAATCCTGCTTCCCCCACCGGCAATTCCTCCTCATAATTTTTCCTACTATTATTGCTAACTTTTGCATATTTTATCCCCAAGGTAAAAACAAAACCCCGGCTTTTAGGTCCGGGGAAATGTGTGGACGATTCTTAAATTGAATGGACCAGCTAAATGGTAACATCTACCTGCACAGAAGAACTCCGGCCCTAGGGCCGGAGTTCTTCCGATTATTGTTGTCAGCCTTTTATCGCGCTAATAGCCTGTAAGACCTGACCTCGAAAGTTAAGAATCAACAGGCAATTAAGGATAGGGGACACACCTCTAACCCTTCCGAACCTTAGGCTCACTTATATTTTGACAGCAGATGTTTATTTGTTCAGGATGGCGGCCAAGTCCTCATCCACGGTGGTAATGGGCATGATGTTGAAATTCTGCACCAGCACATTCAGCACGTTGGGTGTGATAAATGCCGGCAGGCTGGGGCCAAGACGAATGTTCTTGATTCCCAGGTGCAGCAAGGTAAGCAGTATGGCAACCGCTTTCTGCTCATACCAGGAGAGTATCATGGAAAGGGGCAGGTCATTCACGCCACAGTTAAAAGCGTTGGCCAGGGCTACGGCAATCTGTATGGCCGAGTAAGCGTCGTTGCACTGGCCGATATCCAGCAGCCGCGGAATGCCGCCGATATCCCCCAGCTTCTTGTCAAAGAAGCGGAACTTACCGCAGGCCAGAGTCAGTATTACAGTGTCTTTGGGAGCCTTCTCCACAAATTCGGAGTAGTAATTGCGTCCGGGCTTGGCGCCGTCACAGCCGGCTACCAGGAAGAAGTGTTTGATGTCGCCGCTCTTAACCGCATCGATAACCTTTCCGGCCACGCCCATTACAGTATTGCGGGCAAATCCCACCATTACGCTGCCTTTATCCTCATCCGATTCAAATCCGGGCATGGACAGCGCCCTTTCAATCACAGGGCCGAAGTCGCTGTTATTTACATGTTTTGCGCCGGGCCAACCCACCAGGCCGGTGGTGAAGATGTTATCCAGGTAGGCCTGGGGATCCTGGATGCAGTTTGTGGTCATTAATATGGCCCCCGGGAAATTGGGGAATTCCTTCTTTTGGTTCTGCCAGGCGGTGCCGTAGTGCCCGTAGAAGTGTTTGTACTTCTTCAGTTCCGGATAACCGTGGGTGGGAAGCATTTCACCGTGTGTGTATACGTATATACCCTTGCCCTCGGTTTGCCTGAGCAGCTCCGCCAGATCTTTCAGATCATGGCCGGATACCAGTATGCATTTGCCCTTTTTGTGGCCCAGGGGCACCTCGGTGGGTACCGGGTGGCCATAGATTCCGGTGTTGCCGGCGTCCAACAGTTCCATGGTGCGGAGGTTCACTTCGCCGCATTTTAGCGCCAGTCCCACCCAGTCGTTAAGACCGAGGTTTTTATCGGCAAGGGCTGCCAATCCCTGATAAATGAAAGCATAAACGCTATTGTCCTGCTGCCCGAGGATGAGAGCGTGGTCGGCGTAGGCGGCGACACCCTTGATGCCGTAAACCAGAATCTGTTGGAGAGACTGAACATCAGGGTCTGCGCTATGATCTGTAACAAGGCCGGCTTCCTCGCCCTGTTTGATGAGGCCGGTAATATCAGCAGCAGGCTTGAAGCTAGCCGACGGATCACTGAAGTTAACATTGCCGCCAGCGGCGGATACTTTCGCCTTCAGGCTATCCCTGTATTCAACGCACTGGTTGATGAGCGGCAGGAAACGTTCCGGATCGAAATTGACATTGGTAAGGGTCGAAAACAGGGCTTCACAGGTGAATTTATTTACTTCGGGGTCCGTCACGCCAACTCTGCCACCTTCAACGGCGTATAGCGAAAGTCCTTTGAGTGCGTGCAGCAGTAAATCTTGTAAAGCTGCTACTTCCGGCTTTTTGCCGCAAACTCCCATGGCGGTACATCCTGTTCCTTTGGCGGTTTGTTCACACTGATTGCAGAACATTTTAATTCCTCCTTTTATTTTAAATTCATTTAGGTATTTTTTATGCTGATGACCGAGCGCCTTTCCCGGGTTATTATTGGTTAGTCTGTTATGTAAGCTATTAATCACTCAATTAACTTAATTGAACCGGTGGGACAATTATCCCGGCATGAGCCGCATCCGGTACAGGCTTCCGGGTTAACTACCCTGGAAACATCAGTCACTTCAAACACATTGGGCTCCGCCGGACATACCGCCTGGCACGTGGCACAGGCGATGCAGCTTTCACTGTTTACCTCCGGACGCATATTGACACCTCCTTTTTCCTTAGAGATTTTATAG
>CBEULQ010000094.1:0-7650 GCA_965543975.1 uncultured Desulfocucumis sp.
TACCTCATATATAAATATTCGGCTAAACCATGTATAAAATAAATAATACACCAAACTCAGTAGAAAAACCACCTTATACTTACAACTGGTAAGATAAGGTGGTTTTACCATGTTTATAATGTAAATCGTGCTTATTATTTAACAAACTATACCTGCCATACCCCGCCTCAGTTCAGACCCGGTAGAAAACCTTGCAGCCAGGGGAAGCATGGCCATCACCATGGCCACGGTGGTCATGAGTACCGGGCGCAGCCTCACCGAACCAGCCCGGATCAGATTAACAAATCTTTTTTTCCTGATTTTCCAGCCAGTCGAAAATGGTATTAAATAGCTTCACTTATATTATTCCGGCAGGTAGTCTTCCCTCACCGGGGAAAAAACCTCCAGCGCCACCGAATCTTCCATAATCCTGGCGCTATGTTCCACATCCCCGGGAATAGTCCAGCTATCACCGGGGCTAACATTAAAGTCCTCTTTACCGATGGTGAGAACTATCTTACCGGAAACCAGATAACCGGTCTGCTCCTGGGGGTGCCTGTGTACGGGCAAAACCTTTCCTTTTTCCAGAAGGAATTCGGTCATAAGGGTTTTCTCCCCGAAAACCAGTGTTTTTCGTTTAATCCCGTCCAGCACCTCTATGTATCCGGAGTTGGATTTTTTATTAAACATAATATCACCCCATGAAAAGTTATTTTCAGGAGTCAGAATGAGAGAACGGTTTATCGTCCCGAAACATTCTGAATTCCGGCTCCTGAATTCTGAATATTAGTTGGGGACATTCCTCTGACCCTTGAGTTGGGCTCTAAAGAGAGGTGTGTCCCCTGACATCTGTAGGACAATACTTAATTTATAGCTTCCCTGCCAATATTCCTCCCAGGGCTATGGCCCCAAAGGAAATAATTATAAGCCCTGCAATTCTGTTCACCCACTTAAGCCCCCGGTCTGTAAATCTTTCCCGGAACACGCTGACAATTCCGCTCAGTGTAAACCACCAGGCAACCGATCCCAGGAATACCCCTGCCACCAGCAGGGACGCGGCCATATAATCACCCACTGTGCCGCCGATGCCAAGCCCGGCGAAAACAGCTGTAAATGAAAGTATGGTCATGGGGTTGGTCAGGGTCAGGAAGAATGTAGAAGAATACACCGCCGCCAGGAGTTCCCCCCCGGCTTCCGCCGGTTTTTCGGAAGGTGTTGATTTAAAGGTGCCGTATCCCAAATAGCAGAGAAAAATACCTCCCAGCAAGGTCAGTGCTGCCTGATAACTGACTAGAAAGCTTGAAATAAACGTAATGCCGAAGCCGGCTATGCTTCCGTAAACGGCGTCTGCCGTGGCTGCTCCCAGCCCGGCCACAAAACCATATATCCTTCCGTCGCTGAGAGTGCGCCTTATGCACAACACCCCGATGGGACCCACAGGCGCCGCTATGGAAAGACCGATTAAAAACCCTTTTGGCAGAAAAATGATTTCCATCAAAATCATACCCCCAGCGGCACGGCAGGGGTCTCCTTAACCGTGGAAAGAACAATGGTGGTCCTTGTCTTAACTATCCCGGGCAGACTTTTCAGGTGCTGGCTGACCAGCGACTCCAGATCCCGTATACGGGCGCAGCGGACTTTAAGTAAATAGTCATCCTCACCCGTTACATGGTGGCACTCCTGAACGTTATCAAGCTCCATAATTTTTTGTATAAAGGCGTTTCTGTGCCCGGGCTTCTCCAGGGTTACGGCAATAAAGGCTGTCAGTCCATATCCCACGGCTTCCGGGTCCACCATTGCGGCATAGCCCTTTATAATGCCTTTCTCCTCAAGCCGCCTTACCCTTTCAGCCGCTGCAGGGGCGGAAAGACCCAGATAAGCCCCTAAATCCGCCCAGGTAATCCTTCCCCGGGACATAAGGCGTTCAACAATTTTTAAATCAATGTCATCCAAACCATTCACCTTCTTATATTAATTAACTTAATATATAATATTTGTTTTCGTAACTTTTATCAATATTTTAATAAGTTTTCAAACAAAAACCCCTGCAATATTTTTATCACAGGGGTTCCAAGATACTGTATTAACATCACTGGCCGGAAGTTTATTTGTCCGGGACAATTTCCCGCCTGGGCGGCCGGGGTCCCAGGTACTGGTAAAAGTTGCACTCCACCCGTCCATTATATAGCTTGCGTTTTTTATCCGCCTTTTTCCCGAACAGATTCTCAAATTTGTCATATGAAGTAATCACGAAACAAGACCAGGTATCCAATGATTTGTATAGATTGCCCAAATCCCTGTACAAACTTTCCACCGCGGGGATTTCTCCCAATCGCTGGCCATAGGGGGGATTGGTGATTATAAATCCGTATTTCAGTCTTGTCCGGACTTCGGCCGCCGGAAGCCTCTGGAAATGAACAGAGCCCTCCACCCCGGCCTGCCTGGCATGATACCGGGCCAGACTCAACACTTCCCCGTCAATATCGGTGCCGTAAATTTTTAGCCCGGCGTCGCGGTCTATGGCATCTCTGGCTTCCTCCCTGGCCCTGTTCCAGTAATCCTCAGGAATATTGGGCCATTTCTCTGCAGTAAAGTTCCTGCCCAGTCCCGGGGCTATATTATGACCGATCATGGCGGCCTCAATGGGGATGGTGCCGGAACCGCAGCAGGGGTCCATAAGAACCCTGTCGGGATACCAGCGGGCTATGGACAGCAGCCCCGCGGCCAGCGTCTCTTTTAGCGGCGCCTGGCTGGACAGTTTGCGGTATCCCCTTTTATGCAGACCCGGGCCGCTGGTGTCGATGGTCAGTGTGGCCATATCTTTTAATAGCGCCACCTCGATGGTATAGCGGGGGCCGTTCTCCTCAAACCACTGGCATTTATACTTCTCCTTCATCTTTTCCACCACAGCCTTTTTTACAATGGCCTGGCAGTCCGGTACACTAAACAGTTTGGATTTTATCGACTTTCCCTCCACCGGGAAACTGGCGTTTTCGGGAATCCAGTCAGGCCAGGGCAGTGCCTTTGTCTGTTGAAAAAGTTCCTCGAAGGTGGTGGCTTTGAATTCGCCAACCTTTACTAAAACCCTGTCGGCGGATCGCAGCCACAAATTGGCGCGGCAAATCGCCATTTCATCGCCGCGGAAAGTCACCCTGGCATTTTCCACCATCATGTCTTCATAGCCCAGTTTTTTTACCTCATAGGCCACCACCGACTCCAGCCCGAAGGTGGCGGTGGCGATCAGATCTATTTTTGCCATAGCAGCTCCTTATGGTTTTTCATTGTTAAACACGAAATGATAATATCATTTACAAAGCGTAAACACAACGAAATATGACCATGAGCATTATAAGCAGATAATATAACACTTTACCGCTGTTCGAAATATGAAAAAATTAAACCGAGTGTTTGTTATTTGTCCCACCCATCATGCTAATAAAAACTGATACCAGTTGAGGATCGAATTGTGTTCCCGAGCATTTCTTGATTTCATCCAGGGCTTCACGTTGTGACATGGCTTTACGGTAAGGGCGGTCACTGGTCATTGCGTCGTAAGCGTCGGCAATGCACAAAATCCGGCATTCCAGGGGAATGTTTTCACCCTTTAGGCCAAGGGGATAGCCCTGCCCGTCCCACCATTCATGATGTTTTAATATCCAGTCGGCAAGCACCACCAGGTCTGGTGAGGACTGGGCAATACGGTGGCCGATTTCACAGTGCCTCCTCATTTCATTGAACTCCTCCTCATTAAGAGGACCGGGTTTATTCAGTATCCTGTCCGGAATACCCACCTTGCCTATATCATGAAATTGCGCCAGGAGGCGAAGATCTGTGATTTCCCGGGCTGACATGCCGCATTTTGCAGCCATACCCGCCACCAGTTTCTGCAGGCGTTCGGCATGCCCTTCTGTAATAAAATCCCTTGCCTCCAGGGTCTTCATCAGGGTTTGCACAATGGCGCTGCGGGCGCTCTGGCTCCGGTAAAGCTTTTCCCGGTACATGTTGTTGTCGGCTTCTTTGAAAATATCGGCAGGGCTTCCGTATTCCCCGTTGCAGGTGGCATAGCCAACGGAAATACTCAGCGGAATCTCCTTGTTGTCCCGGTTGTACCAGTCCACCGCATCCAAAATCCTACGCCGCGCCTCTTCCACAGAAATTCTGTCGGCTTTGGGCAACAGTACTGCAAATTCATCTCCCCCGATCCGGGCTACCATGTCTCCTTTTCTAAACGCACCCCGTATTACGCCAGCGGCCGCCACCAGCATAGCATCCCCGCTGTCGTGGCCCAGGGTGTCGTTTATTAATTTAAGACCATCCACGTCGCATACGATTATGCTTACCGGAATTATTTCTGCCGAGTCAAGCCGCTTCATTTCCTGTTCGAAGCAGGCCCTGTTGTAAAGGCCGGTAAGGCCGTCGTGAAAACTGAGGTGCTTCATTTTTTCTTCCATTATTTTACGCTCTGTAATATCCCGGATAGTCTCGATTGCCCCGGTCAGGGTACCTTTAGTGTCATACAAAGGCGAGGCCATGGCCGACAGAAACGCTCCTTTGCCATTGTAGATAAAGGGTACAAATGTCTCGGAATAGGCCGTTTTACCTCTCCATCTGATGATATCGTATTTATTCTCAATTTCCGGATTTTCACCAATTATACGATCAATCAGAATAGGCCGGGGAATGCCGTAAAAAGGTACGGAATAGGCATAGTCCCCCTTGCCGATAATGTCTTTCTTTAAAATTCCGGTCATCTCCTCAATAGCCTTATTCCAGGCAATTACTTTTTTCCCGCTGTCTATTACAAAGGTAGCGTCCGGCAGGAATTCGATAATATCCAGCAACTGCTGATGAGCGTTGATTAATTCCCCCTCGGCGAGCTTACGTTGGGTTATATCCCTTGAACCCAGAATTATCCCCGCAAAGCGTGTCCCTTCGTCGAAAACCGGGTTGCCTACGGTTTCCAGCCAGATATATGTACCATTTGCATGTTTACAGCGGTATTCCATCCTGACCGCGGAAAAAGTTGTGATTGCATTCTGAATAACGTTGATAACATTTTCCAGATCTTCGGGATGAACTAATTCAAAAGCATTTTTGCCAACCATGTCGAGATAGTTGTAGCCAAGGACGCTTTTTACGGAGGGGCTGACAAATATTAAAACACCCCTTTCATCGGTCTGGCTGATCATATCCCGCATGTTATCCGTGATCAGGCGCAATCTGGCCTCGCTGGCCTTCAGAGCTTCTTCCTGCAATTTTTCCTCTGTGACATCCCTGAAAACCAGAATTACACCGAAAATATTGCCGGCGGCATCCCTGATCGGCGCCGCGCTGTCGGCTATGGAGCGAATTTCGCCCTCCCGGGTTATCAGAGCCGTGTGGTTTGCCAGGCCCACTATTTTGCCGTCAGCCAGCACTTTTTTCACCGGATTTTCAGCCGGCTCACCGGTATACTCGTTGATTATCCTGAACACGTCCTCCAGCGGCCAGCCCAGCGCCTCTTCCATACCCCAGCCGGTAAGGGTCTCCGCCACGGGGTTTAGCATGGTTATTCTCCCGTCCTTGTCCACTGCGATAACCGCGTCCCCGATGCTGGAAAGGGTAACGAAAAGCCTCTCCCTCTCCCTTAATACCCTCTCCTCCGCCCGCCTGCGCTCAGTAATGTCTATGCCGGTGCAAATGACATACTTTACCCTGCCGGCTTTATCAAGCATGGCTGTGTTCGACCAGGATATCAGTCGCCGGTCGCCGTTGCAGGTAAGCCAGTAATACTCGGCGGTACTGGGAAATAAACCGGAAAGGAGATTGTCAAATACCTTCTTAACGGCATCCGCCTCTTCAGCTACCAGAAGCAGATCCCATATATACTTGTCCCTGACTTCATGAAACGAATAGCCTGTCAACCGTTCACAGGCCCTGTTAAAACGGACGATCCTGCCGTCCCGCTGAAGAACAACAATTAGTGAGCCGGCCGTATTCAGAATGGCGGATACAAAAAAGCGCTCTTCCCTGATGATTTCTTCCGACCTTTTCCGGCCGGTTATATCCTCGGCCAGCACCATCCCGCCGCTGACGCGGTCATCCTCAGATATTGGCGAAGCATTGAGTCTTATAATTCTCTCTCTGCCATTCTTATGTATAAAAGGAATTTCATAGCTGTCCGATTTTTGTTTATGCAGCCGTTCATTGACCTTACAAATGACATCTTCTTTATGACGGCTCGGAATAAACTCAAAAATATTCCTTCCTATCAGTTCTTCGGGTACGTATCCTAATACCTCAAAAGTCTTTTTATTGGCATATGTTATACAACCTTGCCTGTCATAGGTGTAAAAAAGCTCGTTCATATTGTTAATCAGCGTGTTCAGATGGTCTACCTTTTTTGCAAGTTCTTTCTCACTGCTCCTGAGAGCCTCTTCTGTGTTTTTTTGACCGGTGACGTCCAATAACTGGCCGATTATGGCCGGCCTCTCATTAAATTGGATGACGGAAAAATAGCCCATAACATGAATGGTTTGCCCGTTACGGTTAATTGCCCTGAAGGGATACTCCTCCGGAAGCTTTTCGCCTGACAGGCGGCGCCGGGCGTTATCAGCCACCATCAGGCGGTCCCCGGGGTGAATCAGTATGGAAAAATCCAGGTTAAGCAATTCTTCCTGGCTGTAGCCGGTAATCTGTGCCATTTTAGGGTTTACCATGCGGAAAGCCATATCCTGAAATATGTAAATCGGTAAAGGTGAATAGTCAAATATATTTTTAAAATATTCGGCTTTCATAGAAAAACCACCCTCTCCGGCCGGCTTGCAGCAAAAATATATTTTAATCTGTCGACATCTCATGTAGATTTTATTTTATTTCGGCTATTAATGCAATAATTCTAATTATTCAAACGAGATTCAACCCCGTTTATTTAAAGCCAACGCCATAAACAACAAAAAGACTTCCAGGCCGGCTTCCACAAATGCGGCCAATACGGGGTAAGTATAATGGACAAATTTTACCTGTTCGATAATATTGTCAAATAGAGTCAGGCTGAGCATAAAAGAAACCAAAGCAGCCGGAAACACCAGCGGTTTATATGTACTCAACCCCACGATCTGGGATACTCCCAGGCTGAAAGCCCAGATTAAACTGGCTGACGCCATAAAACCCGCCCCGATGATAATCAACATCCCTATAACTTCCATTCGTTCAAAATAGGGGCCCAAAGTTATGACTCTTGTAAGCTCCAGTCCCGGATCAAACATACGTTTTGCGCTCTCTACTCCAAAAACTGCCGGACTAAAACCGGCGATTAGGCCAACGAACAGGGCCCCCATGCTGACAGCGGAAAACTTGCCCAGAAACCCGTTTTCCGGCCGGTTGCATTGCGGAATGTACATGGCCATCATAATGCAAACTCCAAAAAAAGTAAGTATGAAGAATGATCCACCCAGAAAAGGGTAAAAACCCTGCTCCAGCTGCGGTTTAAGCCGCTCAATTTTCACTAAAGGGATAATCAGTATGCCTAATATTACTGTACTCAACATATACAATGGTCCGAGAATCTCGGAAACTCTCGCGATAACCTCAATTCCCTTTCGTGCCGCAAAGGCAATTATGATGTAACCGGCAACCAGCAACACTTCAGACGGTGTTCTGGGCATAAATACCACATTTAGCGCCTGGCTG
>CBEULQ010000095.1:0-7549 GCA_965543975.1 uncultured Desulfocucumis sp.
CAAGAATCAAGCTAAAGCGGCTTTATCCACAGTTTAAGAGTTGACACTGTACTAGTAGGTGATGAATCTAGCAAGTGGAATAACGTGAATCAAACGATGGTTGCGAAGGGTCACGCTGTTCGGTATATATGGAAGACCGGATTCCTTAACATACGCGTAATTTTTACTAGAAAATACGCGTAACTTTTTTTACGCATACGTATTACGCGTACGTTCCAAAACGAAAAAACCGAACGTGCATCATTTCCACATTCGGCTAAAACCCTTGCTATTACTGGCTTTCCTGGTGTCGGAGGCGGGACTTGAACCCGCACGGTCTCCCATACGCCCCTCAAACGTACGCGTCTGCCTATTCCGCCACTCCGACATATTTGCCTTTTGTTTGGCTCGCATATTAGATTATAGTTACCGGCGGGTTTTTTGTCAAGGAAATTAATAAAGCAGATTATGGAGTTTCATCATCAGGCTACCTCTACCCGGAACCCTTTCTGTTTCCAGAGTTCGATGAAATCCTCAGCGACTCTCATAATGGCGTTCTTGTTGGTCAGGGCGTCAAGCCACCTCCGGGGGATGGAGTCATAGCCATAGTATGAACCGGCCAGGCCCCCCACTATGTTGCCGGCGGTGTCGGCGTCCTCTCCCTTATTTACTATATTAATGAGAGCTTCTTCAAAACTGTCTGTATACAGGAAGCATTGCACCGAGGAGGCCAGGGTATCCAGCACGTTGCCCCTGGGAGGAACCGGAGCGGCCCCCTCTTGCAGTGATTGAATCATGTGCCAGAAGAATTTGCTGGGGTTTAGCCCCATGATCCTGCAGTGATTGTCGGTTAGGGTTAGGGTGTTGCTTATCACGGCCCTTTTTGTCTGGTTTACGGTTTTAAGGTTATATATAAGGAAGTTATAGTATATGCAACTGGTAGTGCCTTCCGCGCTGTAATGGGTCATGTTGGCTATTTCCGCGGACCATTTGGCCATGTTCTGTAAACTATTCCAGTAGCCGAAGGTTACCGGCAAGGTACGCATCAGGCTCCCGTTGCTGTCCATTTTGCTGAGGGACTGGGCGGTTGCCCGGGAGGCCTCTCGCCAGCTTCCAGTGCGCATGTAGTTTTCAAAAGAGGTTTTTGTAGTGTTTCCAACATCCTTGGGTTTTGACTGGTACCAGCGCAGGAAGTTATGGCCAATCTCCTCAATGGGATAGGGGGGATTGGCCAGTATTCCCCTGGCTACGTCCAAAAGCATGCTGGTGTCGTCGGTGGGTTCGCCGGGTTTGAGCTCCAGCCAGCCGCCTCCCACCATATCTCTTAATACTCCGTATTTTTCTTTAATCTCTTCCGGCTTCATCATTTCCACCGGCGCCCCAAGGGCATCGCCCACTGCGGCGCCGAAAAACGCGCCCTTAATAAAATTTTCTATATCCGGCACTATTCAACACCTTCTTAGCATCGTCTTTTAAACAATTATAACCTATTTTTACCGTGCTGGCCCGTTGTTTTCCGCTTTGTCCCCGTAAAGGTATCCGTAAACCTTGCGGTACCAGATTACCTTTCTCACAAACTGCCTGGTTTCGGGGAATGGAACCTGTTCCAGGTTCCCGGTCCTGCCGGTCCAGTTCTCCTTTTCCAGCCATTTTTTCACGTTTCCCCGCCCGCCGTTGTATGCTGCCAGCATGAGTACTACATCTCCGTTGAATTCGCTTTTTAAATCTGCCAGGTACCACGAGCCGATGGATATGTTATACTCCGGGTCGAACAGGCGGTCATTTGAATAGCCCCCGATGCCGCTTTTCTGGGCCGCCCACTTGCCCGTATCGGGCATGACTTGCATCAGGCCTACGGCTCCCTTGGGAGAAACGGCCAGTGGGTCGAAATTGCTCTCGGTTTTTACCACCGCTGCTAGCAGGAAGCGGTCCAGATCATTCGCGTCGGCATAATAAAAGATTGTATCTTTATAAGGCAGGGGATACAGCATCCTCCCAATGTCGCCCAGGTGGAAAAGAACATATATTAATATAATAAAAAGCAAAAGCCGTTTGAAAAATTTGCCCTTGCGTGGCCTTCTTCTTGGCCGGAACACCTGGCATCACTCCATAAGTTGGGGACATTCCTTCCCGAATCTGTTAAGAACTAAGTTAAGAAGATAACACCAGAAGGTGTGTCCCCTTACCTTGTTTGGTAGTGTATATCTATTCCCGCTTCCGGGGCGGGATAACTATTTTGCGTAATCCCGCGCAATTTCTTGCCACAGTTCGTCGACCCGGGCTTCGGTTTCCTCCGGCGTTCCGCTATTTTCTATTATCTTCGTGGCAAATTTAATTTTTTGCTCCTGGGGCATTTGCGAGTTCATGCGCCGTCGTGCTTGTTCCGGAGACAGCCTGTCCCTGGACAGTATTCTGTTTAACTGTATTTCGGGGTTTACCGTAACCAGCCATATTTCGTCCATCAGCCGGTGCATCCCCGATTCGATTAACAGGGGCACCTCCACAACCATTGCCAAGGCATTGTTTTTGCCGCTTTTGTATTCATCTATCCTTTTAACCACTTCCTGGTTTATTAGTGGGTGCACAATGGCTTCCAGCTTTGATCTTGCCGCCGGGTCTTTGAAAACCATATCCCCCATTTTGGCCCGGTCCAGTTCCCCCCCGGGCATCAGCACATCACTTCCGAAGGTTTTAACTATCTGGTCCAGCCCGGGCGTTCCCGGGGTCACCACATCCCTTGCTATTCGGTCCGTATCTATCACCACCGCGCCCAGTTCCTTCAATCGCCGGGAAACGGTGCTCTTTCCGCTGCCTATGTTGCCGGTTAGGCCTATAACCCTCAAAATTTTTCACTCCAGGCAAAAATTATGTCATTTTGACTGTCCGCATTATTGTTCTAGGATGGGCACATTTATTCCTTTATTTTCACCTTCTTAAAATCCCCCGGATTATTCCCGTGCATGCGTAAACACAAGAATACCCCGCTGCTGCCCTGTGGCTAAATCGGGGTAAAACCCTGTGGCTAAATCGGGGTAAAAAAGGTGTATATTATATTAAAAATTGAGGGGACATCACTTCTCAAAAGTTGTAAAGAAGAAGAATTTAGGCATTGCAAGAAGGTGTTTCCCTTTAGTTAATATAATTTGAGCAATCCAAGGGTAATGAGTATACAACCGGGCAGCGCGGCCAGGTGGGTTCCCCAGGCTGTGTTGCCGAGGCTTCTCCCGGTGTATAGGCCGGTGTATGTCAGCAGCAGGTGACCGATTCCCACCATAAGTGCGGTGCTTATAACACCAAAGCCCAGCATGGATACCGCAAAGCCTGCTCCCAGGGCATCCATGGCCAGGGCGGCGCCCAGCAGCAGCGCCTCCCGGATGGAAATTACCCCTGATTTGTCCAGATCCGCCTCGTGTGGTTCCCGCAGCACCCTGATAATCAGCCCGAAAGTTTTAATACGTATTTGTACGACAGTGATTGGCTCCTCGTCTTTTTCCATGGATTCTGGTTTGCGGTTTTCCGAGAATGATTGTAATAATACCCACAGACCGATAAGCAGCAGTATAATGCCGCCCAGCCGGTGGGCGAAAACGGGGGAGACGGCCCGGGATATAATGTTGCCGGCCGTCATGGAAATGGTAATAGCCGCCATGGACATCATGCTGATTATCAGCACCGATGTTACCGGCAGCTTGATTTTCCTTACCCCATAGGACACTCCCGTGCCGAAGGCGTCCATGTTCAATGCCAGGGCAAAAAGAACCAGAGTCAACAGCTCCATCCAGATTGTCCCTCCCGAGTTCTGCGATATACTGTAAGTTTATGAGAGGGAATCAGTAAATGTGAGTGTTTAGTACCTTAAGCTTTCTGGCAGTGGGGGCAGAAATAGGAACTACGGCCGGCAACCCGGATGCGGTGGATAGGTTTTCCGCATTTATGGCATGGCTTGCCCTCCTTGCTGTAAACCAGCAGCCTTTCCTGGTTGTTGCCCGGCCTGCCTTCGCCGTCCACGTAATCCCTGAAGGAAGTACCCCGGTTGTTTACGGCGTCAGTGAGTACATCTTTAATGGCCTGGAACAGACGGGTGGTTTCCCGGGGGGTGAGGTCAACGGCCAGCCTTTCGGGATGCAGTCTGGCCCGGTGCAAAGCTTCGTCCACATATATATTGCCCAGACCGGCAATAAAGGATTGGTCCAGCAGCAGGGCCTTCAGCCTGGTTCTCCTGCGTTTCAGTTCTTTTTTCATGAATTCCCTGGTAAAATATTCTCCCAGCGGCTCCACGCCCAGATCCTTGAGACCGGGGAGGGTGTCCAGTTCGGGAGTGGGCGCCAAAAGCATCCTGCCGAACTGTCTGATATCGGTATAGCGAAGCTGGTCGCCATTACTCAAAAGGAAAACCACGTGGGTATGTTTTTCCAGGGGGGTGTCCGGCTTCGTGTATACCAGTCTGCCGGTCATGCGCAGGTGTATTACCAGGGTGTAATTGCCGGACAGGTGGAGCATAAGATATTTGCCTCTGCGGTCCAGCTGTTTAATTTTTTTGCCTTTAAGGGAATTGACAAACTCCTCTGCCTGGGGCAAACGCACTATTTTGGGCATGTGCAGGTCGACGCCGTTAAAGGCAAGGCCCACCAGCTTTTTTTCCAGGGATCTTTTAACTGTCTCCACTTCCGGAAGTTCTGGCATGTGCGCAACTCCTGTTTCTTCGAAATATCTAGAGGCCGTTCAAAAACAAGTATGGCGCTCCTATTTTATTTCCTTTACCTCATACCAATTTTGGCCGGCCTTCATGTCCACAACCAATGGTACGTCCAGGGCAAGCGCGTTTTCCATTCTGGTCTTTACCAGTTCCTTTATTTCATCAAATTCTTCTATGGGAACGTCAAAAATAAGCTCGTCATGCACCTGCAAAATCATCTTTGTGGCCAGGCCGCGTTCCACTATTTCCCTGTGGATGCGTACCATGGCCATTTTAATAATGTCCGCCGCGGTTCCCTGGATGGGGGTGTTCATGGCGGTGCGCTCGCCGAAGCTCCTCACGGTGTGATTGGAGCTGAATAAATCGGGCAGATAGCGCCGCCGGTTAAGCAGGGTGGTGACATAGCCCTTTTCTCTGGCTTCGGCCACAACCCTATCGATATAGTTTTTCACGCCTCGGTAGCGGTTGAAATATCCTTCTATATAAAGCTTGGCTTCCCGGCGGGGCACCTTGATGTCTCTGGACAGGCCGAAATCGCTGATACCATATATTATTCCAAAATTAACCGCCTTGGCCCGGCTGCGCATTTCCCGGGTCACCCCGTCCATTTCTACACCGAACACCTCGGAAGCCGTACGGGCGTGAATGTCCTCGCCTTTACGGAAAGCTTCTAGCAGCAGCGGATCGGCAGACATGTGGGCCAGTATGCGCAGTTCAATCTGCGAGTAATCGGCGGATAGTATAATGTTCCCTTCCCGCCGGGGTAGAAATACCTTCCTGATTTTTCTTCCTTCCTCCATTTTTATAGGTATGTTCTGGAGGTTTGGCTCGGCGCTGGAAAGCCTGCCGGTGGCGGTGACATCTTGATTAAAGGTGGTGTGCAGCAGCCCCGTTTCCTGGTCGATAAGTGGCGTAAATCCGTCTACGTAGGTTGATTTGAGCTTGACCAACTGCCTGTGTTCCAGCACCTGAGCCACAATGTCGTGAGAGCCGGCCAGTTCCTCCAACACTGCGGCGTCGGTGGAATAGCCGGTTTTAGTGCGTTTAACCACCGGAAGCTGCAGTTTTTCAAACAGTATATAGCCCAGTTGTTTGGTGGAATTGATGTTGAATTCCTCACCAGCCATGTTGTGGATGGTTGCGGCGAGGCTCCCAATTTTCTCTCCCAGTTCCAGGGACATTTCATTCAGACGGCTTCTGTCGACCTTGACGCCGGTCATTTCCATTTCCGCCAGCACCGTGACCAGGAGCAGTTCCACCTCGTAGTACAGTCTGCCCATACCGGTTTCCTCTATCTTGTCTGCCATTTCCCCGTGGAGGCGGCGGATGGCTTCCGCACGGGCCGGCAGGGCCGCCTCAATGCCGGATGGCAATACAATTTTCAGATGCTCCAGGGCCACTTCCGTAAGCTCCCGGCTGGAGGTGGCGGGATTCAGCAGGTAAGCCGCGATCATGGTGTCGAAGAAAAGCCCGCGAAGTTTGATATGTTCCGTTTTTAGACGCCACATGTCTTCTTTAGCGTTATGGCAAAGCAGGCGGATGTCCGGATCATTGCATATTTCCTTCAGCCAGGCCAGGGCTGCATCGCGGGAAAGGCCGTGACCGCCGTTCAGGGGCAGGAGAAATATCTCCCCGGCAATGCTGAGAGCGGCTGCTTTAAGGCCGTTTTTCCGGTCGCCTTCCAGGGCCAGGGCGGTTTTGGCTGCGGCTTTGATTTTGCTGGCCGCGCTTTTAAGTAAGTTTTCACTGTTTATGGTGATGTAACCCACGGAATAGGTATCGGCCCCGGGACCCTCAATGTCATTGGCCGGCATGCCTCTTTTACCGTTTTTATCCTCCCCGCGACGGTTCATAACGCTTCTGATAAGGGTTTTAAACTCCAGTTCGCTGAATAAGGCAAGCAGCCCGGTATAATCCGGGCCCTCCCAGCGGAACCTGTCCATGTCCGGAGCAACTGGTATTTCCCTGATGATGGTGGCCAGCTTTTTGGATAGCAGTGCTTGCTCCCTGAATTCTTCCATCTTAGCTTTGATTTTTCCGGTCAGGTTACCCCTGTTTTCTATTACTTCCTCCAGCGAGCCGTATTCCTTTATCAGCTTGGAGGCAGTCTTTTCCCCAATGCCCGGGACGCCGGGAATGTTGTCCGAGGCATCACCCACCAGGCCTTTAAAATCAATGAGCTGTTCCGGCGAGATGCCGTATTTTTCCCACACCTTGCCCTCGTCGTATTCGTCCAGTTCGGTAATACCTTTCTTGGTCATCAGAACCCGGGTCAAAGGGGAGACCAGTTGCAGGGCGTCCCGGTCCCCGGTGACAATGATGCTGCTGATATTGTGTTTCTCCGCCGCGGTTGTCAGCGCTCCGATCAGGTCGTCCGCCTCGTAACCGTCTTCTTCCAGTACGCTGATGCGCATGGTCTCCAGCAGTTTCTTCAAAAGTGGAAACTGCGGCCTCAGGTCGTCCGGAGTCCCTTTGCGATGGGCTTTGTAATCACTGTAATGGTCGTGGCGGAAGGTTATCTTTCCTTTATCGAAGCAGACGGCCACCAGCCCGGGTTTTTTTTCCTCCAGTATTTTCAGCAGCATGGTGGTGAATCCGTATACGGCGTTGGTCTGCACGCCCTTGCTGGTGGCAAGGGACGGAATGGCATGAAAAGCCCTGTGGGCAAGGCTGTTGCCGTCTATAACCATGAATAACTCCCCGGGCAAATTAAGCACCTTCCTTAGTTTATTTGTTTATCAGCTATATCGTTTTTTCCCAATCAATAACAGGCCAAAGCAATTTAAGTTCACAGCCCCTGCAGCGAAGCGCCGGAATGGATTTTAGCCTCCTGGGGTGATTATTAGATATTATTTCACCACTGTAATTCTAAAT
>CBEULQ010000096.1:0-7523 GCA_965543975.1 uncultured Desulfocucumis sp.
GGTTTTCTTCATGTTGCTTTCTGTTTCAGCAATAATTTCCTTAGCCAACCATGTCACCCCCGATATATGTACCGACGGATTCACCCAGTATTGCCTTCATTATATTGCCTTTTTCATTTAAATTGAAAACAACCAATGGAATGCGATTGTCCATGCACAAGGAAGTAGCTGTTGTATCCATTACCGCCAATCCCTTGTTAATAAGATCTATATAGGTCAGACGGTCAAATTTCTGGGCATCTGCATTTTTCATGGGATCGGAATCATAAACACCGTTTACCATTTTGGCCATTAATATTACTTCGGCTTCAATTTCAGCCGCCCTCAAAGCCGCTGTGGTATCGGTTGAAAAATAGGGATTGCCCGTACCGGCGGCGAATATCACCACGCGCCCCTTTTCCAGGTGTCTGATAGCCCTGCGCCTGATGTACGGCTCGGCTACCTCCCTCATCTCAATGGCCGTCTGAACCCGGGTATCCACATCCTGCTTGGCTAAGCCATCTTGCAGGGCCAGGGAATTAATTACCGTGGCAAGCATACCCATGTAATCCGCAGTGGCACGGTCCATTCCCTTGGCACTTCCGGCAACACCTCTCCAAATGTTACCACCTCCGACTACCACCGCCACTTGTACGTTATGACTGACTATCTCCTTTATCTGGGACGATATGGAAGCGACAACCTCCGGATCGATGCCGTACCCCCTGTTACCCGCAAGCGCCTCTCCGCTGAGTTTTAAAATAACCCTGCGATATTTGGGTAATGCCATCGGGATCAAACCTCCCGTCCAGTATTTAATTCTACAGGTCCCCGGAAATTCCTCTACCCCTTTGATATATTTGGATACTTAACAGTTCTTTGTCATGCCGGCTACTTCTGCGGCGAAATCATCCTGCCTCTTCTGCAGGCCTTCGCCCAGTTCAAACCTGACAAACCTGCGAACGGAGATATTCTCCCCTATCTTGGCGATTTTTTCGGTGATCAGCTGCTGCACAGTCATATCCGGATCCTTTATATAGGGCTGTTCCAGCAGGCAGACTTCCTTGTAGTATTTCTCTATCCTGCCCTCAACCATTTTCTGTATTATTTTTTCGGGCTTGCCCTCGTTGGCAGCCTGGGCCGCAAGTATTTCCTTTTCTTTTACGATAATTTCTTCAGGAACTTCCTCACGGCGTACAAATTCAGGCTTTGAAGCAGCCACCTGCATGGCAATATCCCGGGCTAACGCCTTAAAATCCTCAGTTTTAGCCACAAAGTCTGTTTCACAGTTTATTTCAAGCAGCACGCCGATGCGACCCGCTCCGTGTATGTAAGACTCCACCAAGCCTTCCGCTGCTATCCTGCCGGCCTTTTTAGCCGCGGCGGCAAGACCTTTTTCCCTTAGATAATCCACAGCCTTATCAATATCACCATTCACCTCAGACAGAGCTTTTTTGCAGTCCATCATTCCTGCTCCGGTACGCTCCCTGAGTTCCTTGACCAATGCCGCAGAAATTTCCGCCATGATTAATCCTCCTTTAATTGATATCCATTATTTACCGATGTATTAAAATATTATTTCCCGAAGTTTTTTGTTTCAATCTATAATCTGGTTGGAGTTGTAACACATTTTGGACAAACCACATAAGTGAGCTTTGGGTTCGGAAGGGGTTTTACAGGCTGTTAGCGAGATAAAAAAGGCAGGGCTCACCCGTAAATTCAGTACGGGGTCCCCACCTTTATTAAACGGTTATTGTGCGGCAGCCGCCTCTAACTGCTCACCCTGTTTGCCTTCAAGCACGGCATCGGCCATTTTGCCTGTCAAAAGCCGTACTGCCCGGATAGCATCGTCATTACCCGGGATGACATAATCAATTTCATCAGGATCACAGTTTGTGTCAACGATAGCTACAATGGGGATACCCAATTTCCGGGCTTCTGCCACGGCAATACGCTCTTTACGCGGGTCAATGATAAAAAGAGCTCCCGGCAATTTTCTCATATCCTTGATGCCGCCCAGGAACTTGTTTAAACGCTCCTTCTCGTGCATCAGTTCAGCGATTTCCTTTTTGGGCAACAGGTTTATCCGGCCGTCGGTCTCCATTTTTTCCAGTTCATGCAGGCGGTCAATCCTGCGACGGATAGTCTGGAAGTTTGTCAACATGCCTCCCAGCCAGCGCTGGTTAACGAAAAACATGCCGCATTTTTCAGCTTCTTCCCTGACCGATTCCTGTGCCTGCTTTTTCGTGCCCACGAAGAGAATACTTTCTCCCTCGCCAGCCAGGCTTTTTACAAAATTGTAGGCCTCCTCCACCTTGCGAACGGTCTTTTGCAAATCAATGATGTAAATGCCGTTCCTATCGGTAAAAATATAAGGGGCCATTTTGGGATTCCACCTGCGGGTCTGGTGGCCGAAATGGACGCCAGCTTCCAGCAGTTGCTTCATTGAAATAACAGCCACTTAACACACCTCCTCCGGTTTTTTCCTCCGCCGTAGTCATATCCTGCGAAAATCCCTTAATAAGGAACACCGTTGCCAGGATCGTACAGCGTGTGTATTTAACACCAGCATGTATTTTAACATAAAAAGTTATATTAACGCAAGTTAAAATATCCAGGAATTCAGAATTCAGGAGTCAGAATTCAGAATGCCCTGGGAACATACTTCCAGCAATCTACTAACCTCTTGCAAAAATGTTTTGTTTAGTAAATATCGCCATATCTAAGATTCTTAGTTGACTTCTTACTCCTGAGTAGACATCCATGCCGCATGCGGCACCACAGACAATGAAAATACATAGCCACAAAGCATACAGAGTCTTCGGGGCGTAAGGAATGCCTGAACCCTCCTGACTACTGACTCCTGACTACTGACCTTCGGCTATTAAGTAGAAAACCACAGTGTTTCCACTGTGGTTAGTGTTGTTTCATTCTGTCCAACTCTTCCAGCAACCTGTCGTTCAATACCCTGATGTAGGTACCCTTCATGCCCAGGGATTTTGATTCTATCACCCCGGCACTTTCAAACTTTCTCAGTGCGTTTACAATTACTGATCTGGTTATACCCACACGATCCGCAATTTTGCTGGCCACCAGCAGTCCCTCGTCACCATCCAGCTGTCTAAATATATGCTGTACGGCATCCAACTCAGAGTAAGAAAGGGTGCCCAGGGCTATCTGTACAGCCGCCCGCTTTCTGGCTTCCTCCTCCATCCGTCCGGCCCTTGCCCTTAATATTTCCATACCTACAACGGTTGCTCCGTACTCGGCCAGAATCAGATCCTCGTCGGTAAAATGCTGGTCAAATTTAGCCAGAACCAGGGTTCCCAGGCGTGAACCGGCGCCTACGATGGGAACCACGGTTGTAATTTTATTATTAAATTTACATTTTTTATCGTGACTGAATACGCAGGAATTCACTGTCTGGCAGAAGTTGGCATGAGTTTCGTTCACCCGTAAAAGGCTTTCATTGTAATCCGCTGGAAATCCTTCCGCAGACTCAACGATATCTTTCATTATCTCACAGGTAAATCCCTTTAGATAATTGTATCCCAGGGTCTTGCCCCGCCTGTCGATGACATAAACGCTTCCGCCTATATTTTCACTGAGTATGGCCGCAATTTCTTTAAAATCAACCGGATAACCGGCAGATTTCTGTAGCAGCTTGTTTATGGCCCGGGTCTTCTCCAGCAAGTTCCTCATCATAATCTAATAATTCACTCCTTTAAAGAATATAACGACTTAAATCTTCATCCCTTGCTACCTCGTTGAGCTTATTAGATACGTAAGCGCGATTGATATTAATTGTCTGGTCTTTCAAATCCGGACCTTCAAAAGATAAATCTTCCAACAGTTTCTCCATAATCGTGTGCAGGCGCCTTGCCCCAATATTCTCCGTTTGCTCATTAACAGTATAAGCTATTTTAGCTATTTCGACAAGCGAATTTTGTGAAAACTGTACTTCAAGGCCCTCTGTAGCTAATAATGCGGTATATTGTTTAATTAAAGCATTACGGGGTTCTGTCAGGATTTGTAGAAAATCCTGTTCAGTAAGACTGTCCAACTCCACCCTGATGGGAAATCTACCCTGAAGCTCGGGTATTAGATCCGATGGTTTGCTCATATGAAAGGCGCCGGCAGCGATAAAAAGTATATGGTCGGTTTTCACCGGGCCGTATTTAGTCATTACGGTGGAACCCTCTACAATTGGCAGTATATCCCTCTGCACGCCGCCCCTGGATACATCCGGGCCGCTGCCTCCGTCCCGCACTGCGATTTTATCTATTTCATCCAAAAAAACTATTCCATGCTCTTCAGCCCTGGCAATGGCCTGAGAGGTTACTTCGTCCATATCTATTAGTTTTTGGGCTTCCTGCTGGGTAAGAATCTTTCTGGCCTCGGGTACCGTTACTTTGCGCCTGCGCTTTTTCTTTGGGAAAATATTTCCCAGCATGTCGCCAATATTTATACCCATTTCCTCCACACCGGAGCCGGTAAAAACCTCCATCATCGGGGGAGAGTTGTCTTCAACCTCTATCTCCAGATACTCCCTCTCCAGTTCCCCTCTTTTCAGCTTCTCCCGCAGGGTTTCTCTCTCAAATTCAATCCGCCGGGCAAGCTGCTGCTGGTCCCGGTCTGCATCGGGCTCCTGCTTGGCTCCGCCGAAAATCAGCTCGAAAGGGTTTTTGGGTTTGACGTCCTGCCTGGGTAGGGGAGCCAGTAGTTCAACTATTCTTTCATCGGCCAAAACCTTGGCCTTTTCCTCCACCTCGGACATTTTCTCGCTTTTAACCATCCGGATAGATGTTTCCACCAGTTCCCGGATCATGCTCTCCACGTCCCGGCCCACATATCCAACCTCGGTAAATTTTGTAGCTTCCACCTTGACAAAGGGAGCCTTGACCAATTTAGCCAAACGGCGGGCAATTTCGGTCTTGCCCACCCCGGTGGGACCGATCATCAGTATGTTTTTGGGCACTACTTCATCCATTAATTCCTGAGGCAGCATGGTTCTGCGGTAGCGGTTTCTCAGTGCGATGGACACAGCTTTTTTAGCCTTTTGCTGGCCTACTATATATTTATCCAACTCCGCCACAATTTCTCTTGGAGTAAGAGCTTCCATAAATAAAAAACCTCCATAAATATAAAATCATTTTGCCCCACTGGCACGAACACCACCAAGTAGCTCCCTGGTATAAAACCCCGTAAATGTTACAATTACTTTTAGGATAGCTTCTACAATTCCTCTACCGTTATCTGATCGTTGGTATAAACGCAAATTTCCGCCGCTATGGATAGCGCTTCCCTGGCTACCCGGGCGGGTGGGAAATCGGTGTTACGAACCAGTGCCCTGGCTGCAGCCAGGGCGTAAGATCCCCCTGACCCGATGGCCACCACCCCGTCGTCGGGCTCTATGACCTCACCACTGCCTGACACAACCAGCAAGTGCTCCTTATCGGCCACCACCAGCAATGCCTCTAGGCGCCTTAGCATTCTGTCTGTACGCCAGTCCTTGGCCAACTCCACCGCCGCCCTCTGGAGGTTGCCACGATAAGTTTCCAGTTTACCCTCAAATTTTTCAAACAGTGTAAAGGCGTCCGCCACTGAACCCGCAAAACCGGCCAGCACTTTATCATTATACAGGCGGCGAAGTTTCCTGGCACTGTGCTTTAGTATAGTATTCTGGCCGAAGGTAACCTGCCCGTCACCGGCCAGAGCCACTTTGTCCTCTTTTTTAACCGCTACGATAGTTGTGGCATGAAACATTTCAATACCTCTTTTTCATTAAAATATTCACAATATTAAAGTGTTTAAATATATTACAAATAAATATTTAACATGACAATCAATCCAGCATCGGATAGATAAAAAGACTTATGACGCCTCAAGCCCTGGGGTGGGACTTTTGATAAACCTCTTTTAATTTCTGCCTGGTAAGGTGAGTATATATCTGTGTAGTGGACAGCCTTGAATGCCCCAACAATTCCTGCACCGCACGCAAGTCAGCGCCCCTGTCCAGAAGGTGGGTGGCAAAGGTGTGCCTAAGGGTGTGTGGGCTCACCCCTTTTTCCAGGCTTAAAAGGGCTACATACTTATCCAATATTTTCCTTACCCCCCTGTCAGTTAACCGGCCTCCCCGGGAGTTGAGGTAAACGGCTTCACCGGAATTCGCCGCCACAAGCCGGGGTCTCCCGTTATTCAGATAATTATGAAGAGCTTCAAGGGCATATGATCCCAGGGGCACAATCCTTTCTTTGGAACCCTTGCCATATACTCTTAAATCACCCGCGCGCATGTCCATGTTGCCCATGTCCAAGCCTACCAGTTCGCCAACCCTGAGCCCCGCTGCGTAAAGAACCTCCAGCAGGGCTCTGTCCCGCAAACCCAACGGATTGTCCCTGGCCGGCAACTCCATTAACCTGAAGCAATCTTCCCGGTATAAAAATTTTGGCAGCCTTCTGTCCGGCTTCAAAGGTGAAAGACCCCGCATGGGGTTTTTCTCTAAAATCCCCTCCCTGCCCAGGTACCGAAAAAAAGAGCGCCAGGCAGCGATTTTCCTGGAAACCGAGGATTTAGCCAGACCCTTTAACCTCAAATCTGCCAGGAACATTCTCATCAATCCCAGGCTAATATCGGCAGGGGTTATTTCTATATCCTTTTTGCCAGTCTCAGCAGAAAAAAAATCCAGCCCCTGCATGATATCCCTGTGGTAATTCTCCAAGGTGTGGGCAGAAGCGTTTTTTTCCGTCTCCATGTAGGCCAGAAAACTATCAATATAATGGTACATAACATTCACCAAACCGCTCAAGCGCGGCAAGAGCCCTCTCAGCTATCAATGAATTGCGCTTTTTCCTGTCCTTTATCACCTGTTCAAGAGGTGGCATTAGGCCCATCGTTATATTCATGGGCTGAAAATTCTTGGCATCAGCGCTTGTGATATAGGCTGCCAGTGCTCCGTGGGCCGTTTCCTGGGGAAAAGCCAGCAGCGGTTTACCGCTGTGTTTCAGGCCGGCGTTTATTCCGGCCATTAAGCCGGCTGCCGCGGACTCCACATACCCCTCAACCCCGGTTATCTGCCCTGCGAAAAACAATCCATCCCTGAGATTGCACTCAAAGGTAGGGTTAAGAACCACTGGCGAATTGATATATGTATTCCGGTGCATAACGCCATACCTAACAAACTCGGCGTTTTCCAACCCAGGTATCATCCTGAATACCCTCTGCTGCTCGCTCCATTTCAAATGGGTCTGAAAGCCCACCAGATTATACAGAGTTCCGGCGGCATTGTCCTGCCTCAACTGGATCACTGCGTAAGGTCTTCTGCCGGTATTGGGGTCAGTCAACCCCACCGGTTTCAGCGGGCCGTAACGCATTGTATCCGGGCCCCGCCGGGCCAGGACTTCAATCGGCATGCAGCCCTCAAAATTTATTTCCTTTTCAAATTCCTTCCTGGGAGCCCTCTCGGCATTGGCAAGTTCTTCGCGAAACTTGAGATATTCATCTTTGTCCATGGGACAGTTGATGTAACTGGCCTCCCCCTTGTC
>CBEULQ010000097.1:0-7477 GCA_965543975.1 uncultured Desulfocucumis sp.
CATTTCTTGCAATTAGTTGATTTGTACAAAACGTATAATTATTTGATTAAAAATGGGTTCTTTTGACGAATGGATTAATCCTTCCCGCTCTCGTATAGTGGTCGTAAAGAATTTACACTATATGCAAAAAAGGCGGGTAAGCGGAATGGAAGGCAGAAGAACAAATGTAATTAAACCTGACCTGTTGAAGGAATATCCCATGGTTTCCCATGGCAAAGGCATTTATTTGTACGACTCCCAGGGAAAGCGTTACCTGGACGGATGTTCAGGAGCCCTTGTGGCGAACCTGGGGCATGGCAATAACTATATCCTCAAGGCTATCCGCGACCAGGCGCAAAAAGTGGCCTTCGCTTACAGGGCGCAGTTTACAAACCAGCCCTCCGAGGAACTGGCCGGAAAACTGGCATACCTTGCCCCCGGTGATTTGAGCTGGGCATTTTTCGTAAACAGCGGTTCCGAGGCTACCGAAACAGCAATGAAAATAGCTATCCAATACTGGCAGGAAAGGGGTTGCCCTTCTAAGAACCGTGTGATTTCCCGCTGGATGAGTTACCACGGTATTACCATGGGCGCTCTGTCCATGTCAGGACATATAGCCCGCCGCAGGCCCTTCGTCCAACTGCTTCAGGACTACCCGGTGGCGCCGCCGCCGTACTGTTACCGCTGCCCCCTGGGGCTGCAATACCACCAGTGTAACCTGCTTTGCGCCGGCGAACTGGAGCGGTCCATCCAGCTAATCGGCCCGGAAAATATTGCCGGCTTTATTTTTGAACCGGTCATCGGCGCCTCGGGAGGTGCTATAGTGCCTCCCGACGGCTACTACGAGAAGATTGTTGAAATCTGCAGGCGGTATGAAGTACTGCTTATAGCGGACGAGGTCATGACCGGCTTCGGGAGGACGGGAAAAATGTTTGCCGTCCAACACTGGGGCATTGAGCCGGATATCATGGCCGTTGGCAAAGGGTTAAGCGGAGGGTACACACCTATTGCTGCCACCTTGGTAAGCGATCGGATTATCAGGACCATTATCAAAGGAACCGGTCTGATTATGAGCGGGCACACCTTCAGTGCCAACCCCCTGTCTTCCGCCGTGGCGCTTTCAGTGGTTAATTATATTGAAAGCAACCAACTGGTTGAAAAAGTCCAAAAGAATTCCGGGCGCCTGGAAAAGAAACTGCGGGAACTCTCTCTGAAACATCCGGTTGTTGGCAATATCAGGGGTCTGGGACTGATGTGGGGTATAGAACTGGTTAGGGATCGAGCCACCGGAGAGCCATTTGCAGACCAAAAGGGTGTGACCGCAATGGTTATTAACCAGGCCATGGAAAACGGCCTGATGATTTATAACGCCAGCGGCGGGTATGTGGGTCCTGCGGGAGCTACAATTATGGTCGGCCCACCCCTTACCATATCCGCCAGGGAAATCGACACCCTGGTAAACCTGCTGGACCTTACCCTAAGCCAGGTGGAGAGCAGGCTGGCAGATCAGATTTCGTACAGTTGTTCAAAGGCCAATTGATGGGGATGGTTGTCATGAGCGTGAGAGAAAGGGCGCTCTCCAAGGTGACGACTTTGGAAGAGGCGCTAAAGCACATAAACGACGGGACAGTGCTGATGTACGGCGGCTTCGGCGGTATTGGCGCTCCGCCGGCATTAATCAAGGGAATTCTGGACAAAGGTGTGAAGGACCTTTATTTGATAGGCAATGATACCGGCTTTCCCGATGTTGGCATCGGACGACTGGTAACCGCCGGAAGGGTTAAAAAAATAATCACCTCTCATATTGGATCAAACCCCAATGCAGGCATGTTGATGCACAAGGGTGAATTGGAAGTGGAGTTCAGTCCCCAGGGCACACTGGCTGAGCGGATCAGGGCCGGTGGCATGGGCTTGGGCGGTATTCTGACGGATGTGGGTATCGGGACGGTAATGGAAGAAGGCAAACAAAAAATTGCTGTTAACGGCAAAGAGTATCTCCTGGAGACTGCCCTCACAGCGGAAGTGGCCATTGTCCATGCGGACAAGGCGGACCCTTTCGGGAATTTGACTTACATTCGCAGCGGAAGGAATTTTAATCCCCTGGTGGCCATGGCCGCGGACATTACCATTGCCGAGGCCGATGAGATTGTGCCTCTGGGATCGCTGGATCCGGAGGCCATTGTCACCCCGGGGATTTTCGTTAATATGGTGATACCTTCTCAGGGAGTGAACTGGAAATGGGCTTGGGAAGAGATAAAAGGGAACTGATCGCCCGGCGGGCGGCCCGGGAACTAAGAAACGGGATGATTGTGAACCTGGGTATAGGTATCCCCACTCTGGTGGCGGATTTTGTACCGGAGGGGGTACACGTTGTATTCCAGGCAGAGAACGGCATCCTCGGCTACGGGGGAACCCCCCGCAGGGGCGAGGAAGATCCTTTTGTGTGCAATGCCGGGGGACTGCCGATAACGTTAACGGATGAGGCTTCCTACTTTGACAGTGCGGTGGCTTTTGGAATGATCCGGCGCGGCTTTCTTGATATTACTTTCCTGGGGGCGCTGCAGGTCAGCGAGCGGGGAGACCTGGCCAACTGGATCGTTCCGGGCAAACGGGTGCCCGGTATAGGAGGGGCTACGGAACTGGCCCAGAAGGCAAAAAAAGCTATTGTTACAACTGAGCACCTTTCCAGGGACGGAGCGCCCAAAATCGTGCGGGAGTGCACCTACCCCCTGACTGCCAGGCAATCTGTGCGACTGATTATAACCGATATGGCTGTTATTGAAGTAACCGGCAGCGGTCTTTTGCTGAAAGAGGTTGCCACGGGTTATGAGCCGGAGGATGTGGTGCGGGCTACGGGCGCTCCTTTGATTATATCCGGTGATGTTGGGCAATTTTAGGAGGCCGCTCCTAAAACTTTCGCCTGGCATTTGGGAAGTGAGAGATGAGATGTTAGAGGTGAGATTCTTGTGGGAATTTTCTTTAGCAAATTCCTCCTATTCTCACTTCCCACTTCTCACGTCTCACCTCTCAATTATGTACGGACTCAGATATTTTTTTTAACATTCTTTCAGGAGGTTTTTAAAGATGCGGGATGCGGTTATTGTGGATGGCAACAGGACGGCTGTGGGCATATTCGGCAAGACCCTGCGGGATGTTCCGGCTTATGAGCTGGCGGCACATGTGATCAACGATTTAATTCAGAGGACAAACATTTCTAAAGAGGTAGTGGATGAAGTCATTTTCGGCCATGGATATAACCATGGCGGAGGTTTGAATATAGCCCGGATCGCCTCTCAGAGAGCCGGCCTCCCAAAGGAAGTTCCGGCTCATGTTGTCATTAAGGCCTGTTCTTCCGGCCTTAAAGCCATTGCCCTGGCGGCTACGGCCGTTAAAGCCGGGGAGGCGGAAGTGATTATAGCAGGCGGGGCGGAGAATATGAGCCAGGCCCCGTATCTGGTCCGCAGCCGGTGGGGGAAAAAATACGGCAATATGTTGCTGGAAGATTCCCTGTTGGTGGATGGTTTGGTCTGCGCCCTGGAGGGCGTGCATATGGGGGTAACTGCGGAGCGGCTGGCCCAAAAGTATGGAATCACCCGGGACGAGCAGGACCGGTTTTCCTATCTCAGCCACCGCAAAGCAGCAGCAGCCATAGAAAAAGGAGTATTTATAGAAGAAATCGTCCCCCTTGAGGTGAAAAAAGGAAATCAGAGCTTTGTATTCTCTCAGGACGAGTCGGTCAGGTTTGATATTTCCATGGAGAAAATCAGCAGGCTGCCGGCTGTCTTTCAGGAGAACGGTTCCGTTACAGCCGGCAACTCGTGTCCTATGAATGACGCCGCGGCCACAACACTGGTCATGTCCCCGGAAAAGGCCAGGGAGCTTAATGTTAACCCCAAAGGCAGGGTGGTGGCCGTGGCAAGCGTGGGAGTGGACCCTGGGATCATGGGCATAGGGCCGGTTCCAGCTATCAAACGGGCACTGAGCAAGGCATCCCTGGACCTGGATGACATCGCCCTGGTGGAACTAAATGAGGCGTTCGCGGCCCAGAGTCTGGCCGTTATTAAAGAATTGGAACTTGACCCGGAGAGGATCAATGTTAACGGTGGAGCCATTGCCTTGGGCCACCCTGTGGGGGCCACCGGCGCCAAGTTAACCATTACCTTGCTGAACGAACTGATCCGCAGGAATGAGAGGTATGGGCTGGTTTCACTTTGCATGTCCGGCGGAATGGGCATGGCTGTAATCTATGAGAATCTCCGGTATAAAAAAGGGGCGTGATTCGTGATGGAAAACAGGATCAGGCAATGGCTTCTTGACCACAGTAACGAAGCGGCAAATTTCCTGGCCGCGCTGATCAGGGCTGCCAGCACTGCCGGCCTTGAGCGGGAAGCACAGGTTTTAATGGCTGAAAAATTCCATACAATGGGAATGGAAGTGGATGTGTGGGAACAGGGAGGAGAGGAACTCACGAAGCATCCTTGCTTTTTCTCCCCCCGCACGGAGTTTAACGGGAGCCCCAACGTGGTTGGCCGCTTAAAGGGAACTGGCGGCGGGCGTTCTATCATCATAAATGGTCATGTTGATGTTGTTCCTCCCGGGGAGCTGGAGCAGTGGAGCGGTTCACCCTGGTCCGGGCAAATCGTGGATGACAGGGTGTACGGCCGGGGAGCCAGCGACATGAAAGGCGGCACGGTTTCCGCCATCCTTGCCGTAGAAGCCCTGCAGGCTTTGGGAATTAAACTGAAGGGCGACATCATTATTGAAAGCGTGGTGGAGGAAGAAAGCGGCGGCTCCGGAACGCTGGCAGCCATCCTGCGGGGCTACCGGGCCGACGCTGCTATAATCCCCGAGCCCTCCGGTATGGCCATTTACCCTCAGCAGCAGGGTTCCATGTGGTTCAGGATCACGTTGCAAGGGCTGGTAGCCCACGGCGGGACCCGTTACCAGGGAGTCAGCGCCATAGAAAAAGCGATTGCGGTTATCAAGGGGATTGAAGAATTAGAAAGGCGAAGAAACCTTCCCCTGTTGAAAGAGCCATTGTACAAGGGCACTCCCATTCCCGTTCCCATCAATATCGGCAAAATAAGCGGGGGAAATTGGCCTTCCTCGGTGCCCGACCTGGTTACCCTGGAGGGCAGAATGGGGGTAGCCCCCGGCGAGAGGCTGGAGGATGCCAAAAATGAAATGAAAGCTGCCCTGCTTTCCCTGAAAGCGGTTGAGCCATGGTTTGAAAAACACCCGCCGGTACTGGAATGGTTCGGAGCCCGCTGGCTTCCCGGAAGTATCGCCCAGGAGCACCCTTTATTCCTTCTACTTATAGATGCTTACCGCAAGGTACTGGGCAAGGAGCCGGAAATCAAAGCGTCACCCTGGGGGACAGACGGCGGGTTGATCAGTCACCTGGCGGGCATTCCCACGGTGGTATTCGGCCCCGGGGTTACTGAAGCGGCCCATTATCCGGACGAGTACATCAATTTGAATAGTGTATTGCAGGCCGCCGGGATTTACGCCCTGACCATCATGGACTGGTGTGGTGTGGAGAGTAAATTGTAAATTGAGGTCAGGCTTGCATTATTGCATGAGAATTATTTCCGGTACCGTTTTGCGAATTGGCGGAAAGCTCACCGAGCCGTTCAATGGCATTATCCACTTCATCACTCCATTTTATGGCGCAGTTCAGACGGAAGTTTCTTCTATAGTGTTGGCGGGATGAAAAAAGTACACCCGGAGCAATTGATATTCTATGATTAACCGCGGCAACAGAGAGCGCAACGGCATCATGTCCTTGGGGAAGTTCAACCCATAGAAAATGACCGCCCTGGGGATTACATGTCCGGGTTCCCTCCGGAAAGCACCGGGCAACTTTGGTTTGAAACAACCTGATATTTTCTTCGTATCTCTTCCGCAATCGACGCAAGTGCCGCTTCAAACCCCCATCTTTTAGAAATGAAGCCAGGGTCAACTGTGTTGCCACGGGTGTGGCAAGCACAGACATACCAAAACAACGCCGGATATCATCAGTGTGCCTGCCGCCCGCCAGCCAGGCGATCCGGTATCCCGGGGCAAGGATTTTGCTAAAGCTCCCCACGTATAGAACAATGTCCGGCGCCAGCGCTTTCAAAGGGAGCGGCCGATAAGAATTGAAGGTCAATTCTCCATATGTATCGTCCTCTATGATTGGAAGGTTATACTGATAGCAGAGTTTGACAAGGGTCTCTTTGTTTGCGTCCGGCATTAGAGCTCCTGTTGGATTTGAATAATTTGATGACAATAGTACGCTGGCAGGGCGTATCCCATCCTTCAAAATAGTATGCAATGCATCCACGTCCAGTCCGTTTTGCGGATCACACGGGATTTCAACCGCATTCAGGTTAAAGAACTGTAACAAGGCATAAAAACCGTAGTATCCGGGTGATTCAACAGCGACAGTATCACCGGGCCGGGTCACCGACCTTAAGGCCAGCATAAGAGCCTGGGTTGCCCCACTTGTTATAACAGTCTCATCTTTTTGGGTAATGCATCCAGCATCGATCATCCACTTCGAAATCATTTCCAATAAGGCGTGGTGTCCTCTCTCAAAACAATACTGGTTCAAAATATTAGGGTAGGTACGGGCTATGCGGGCCAGGAGGATACTTAATTCTTCGTTGGGAAGATAATCCGGTGCGGGTAGTCCGGCGCCCAGTGGAAGAACATCCTTTTTCAAGGTTTGGATTACAAGCCGCTCCACAGCCTCAGGGATTTTTACAGATTCAGTCCTGAGAGCGATATCAGACTGACACACTTCGGGCAGCCGCACCATTGGGCAAGAATCCCGGAGCGCTTTAGGACGAACATAATATCCGCTTTGCGGGCGGCTTTCTATTAGCCCCATATCTTCTAAACGGCGATATCCCTCCAGAACGGTCATAATGCTGACCCCCGTCTGTTTGGACATGGAACGGATAGACGGCACCCGTTCCCCGTCTTCTAACATTCCCAGCCTGACAAGATTCTGAATTCTACGCACAATTTGGTCATTCTTCTTAATCCTGCCATCCTCCCTCGCTATTTAATTTCTTAAATAAAAAATATAACAGAAGTGGTTGTCTTGCAACTGTTATAGGCAAATCCGTCACATACTGTATATTTCTTTTTTTAAAAAACATAGGTATTATCAGCACAGACGATTAATCGATAGAATATTCCCCGGGGAAATAAAGCCGGCCGCAATTCAAAGGGAAAGATGAATCGTATGCAAGAAAGGTGAGGAACATGGCTACCATTCGGGAAATGAATAAAGAAGACCGTATATCGGTTATCGACATATTTAATTTTTATATCGAAAATAGTTTTGCTGCGTATCCGGAGGTAAAAATACCTTATGAATTTTTTGACGAAATATTTCTAAAGTCTGAAGGTTATCCCCGTATAGTTATAGAGCAAAAAGAGGGAATTGTTGCCGGCTTTGCGATGCTTCGCCCGCATATCCCTATCTCTTCTTTCAAGGGTACGGCTG
>CBEULQ010000098.1:0-7460 GCA_965543975.1 uncultured Desulfocucumis sp.
TCTAAATACCTTTTACGCGACGCCTTTAAATGTTATAACAGGCGGCCCGCAAGGCAGGAAAAAGATATATCCCAAGAGAATTAAACTTTAAGATGCTTGTTAAAAAGAATATGAGGTGATGGTTTTGCACCGGCGCTTTTTTGGTTTAGTGCTGACTTTGGTGATGTTGCTGACCGTTGTTTCCCCTGTATGGGCCTATGACTCCACGGCCAGAGCCGCACTAGCGGTGGAGGAAATAATGGATTATATATACCAGAACCATATTGATAAGCCGAAAATTGACCAGCTTGCCGAGGGTGCCATAACAGGCATGCTGGAAAGGGTGAACGATCCGTATACCGAGTATCTCAGCGAGGATTTGCTGGAAGAGTACAAGGAGATGCTGGACGGGGATTTCGTGGGTGTGGGCATCAGGCTGCAGAACAACGGGAAAAGCCCGGTGGTGCTTGATATAATGCCTGATTCACCTGCAGACCATGCCGACATCAAACCAGGCGACGTTATCATTAAAGTAAACGGCGAGGATGTCTCCGGCCTGCTGTTGGACGAGATTGTGGACAGAATAAGGGGGCCGGAGGGAACTGCTGTAACTTTAATTTTGCGCAGGGGCCCACAGGAAGTGGAAGTAACCCTTAAAAGGGCGCCCCTGTCGTCTCCCACGGTGGCCTACAGCAAACTGTCCGGGGATATAGGCTATATAGCCATTCATTCCTTCGGCTCCGAGACTGCTAAAGAGTTGGCCTACGAACTGGACAGGCTTAATTCCGAGGGGGTTAAGGGACTGATACTCGACCTTCGCAATACTCCCGGAGGATATCTCCAGGCGGCGGTGGATATAGCGGGTAATTTTCTGGAAGACAACTCCCTGGTGCTTACCACCGTGGACAGGGATTCTCGCAAGGAGGAATACCGCACCAAGGGCAACCCCCGTTGGAATGGCGCCTCCCTGGTAATACTGGTTAACAGCCTCAGCGCAAGCTCCTCCGAGGTGCTGGCCGGAGCGCTGCAAGATTACGGCCAGGCCGTGCTGCTGGGTGAGACAACCTATGGCAAGGGTGTGGTTCAGAGCATTATTCCCCTGGAAACCGGGGGAGCCCTAAAGCTTACCACAGCCCGCTATCTGACCCCCAAAGGGCGTTCCATTGACGGAAAGGGGCTGGAGCCGGACATCAGTGTACTTACCGGGGAATTGCAGCTTATCATAGCCAAGGGCGTAATAAACCCCGTTCCTGAAACGGTGGTCAAATTTAAGTTAAATGACAACAAAGCCAGCGTCAATGGTGAGGATGTTATTCTCCAGGCCGCTCCCTTCCGGAAGGACAGTGTGGTATACGTGCCGCTTCGTTTTGCCATGGAGGCGCTGGGCTATACGGTGAACTGGAACGATAATAATTCCAGTATAGCAATTAAGGGATTAGGCGAAAATATGCAGCTCTTTTTAAAACGGTCACAAGCGGTTGTTAATGGTGCCAGCGTTTCTTTGAAGGGTGCCGTTACTGATCTGGAAGGAATTTCTTTCTTGCCCCTGGACCCCAATATTCCTGGCATTACTGTGGTTGATCTGGGCAATGAAATTACCGTTGTTAAGTCCGGGAGGAAATAGAAGTAAATCCGTTGAAGTATAAACCCAAAGAAAGAAGCAGGGGGTATTGACAGCTCACTGCTTTCATCAACCCAAGGGGGAGGTGGCGAAATGAAAAAAAACAGCGTCGAGACCACCGTCCGGAAATCTGGCAGCAACAAAGTAATATGCCTCAAACAGGCCAGGTGGCGTAAAACCGGCCAGATACTTCGCCGAAAACTGGGTGAGTTTGCCGACAGGGCAGCATATTTCAATGAGGCTTCCAGTGCCCAGGAAATATATCTTAGTAGCATATCCCCCGACTTTGGTGACAGGGAAGACGATTTTACCATGGAGCGCTGCTTCGAATGGTTTATATTTGATTACGTAATGACCAGCGGCCACACCCTAATAGAGGATTTTAAAGCAGATCAGACATTTTCCGATATGGAAAAGCAGCTATTGGAAAACTGGTCTTACGCCCGGATATCCGTATACGAAGTAGATACCATTCTGCCAGGCAGAGGCATGGTTATAAAGGATATTATTCACGGAGATGAATTCACCGTTGAGGATTCCAGCGTGGCAGATCTGGTGGAGTTAGGCACCTTACTGTTGATGCGGGTTTTAAAAGTGGGGGACGAATACGAATTTTCCACCAGCGGGCTGGCCCTGCCGGGTTTTTGTAAGGCATCCCTGCTTAGTAAGCTGCAGGAGGATTTTTCGCGTTACTGCCGTCGCAAAGGTGTTCCATCCAGGAATACCTGGAACTACTATTTGCGGGACAGGGCTCATAAAATAAACGGATGGGTTATGGAGATAGGCATAAACGCCTCAACACCCCAGCCGGTTAACAAAAAGAATATTTTACCCTTTGCCAGAAAATTGCTGGAGCAAAAAACTGAAGAAAAATTAACAAGTGACATTACCCAGAAAATATCTGATGTTTATATTGACGAATATTACGATAAATGGTTGGACCAGCGTATCCCCGTCCTGGGAAATAGGACCCCCCGGGAAGCCTGTCGCTCCGGCGAAGGCCGAAAAAAGGTGGAGGAACTGTTGCGGGAGATGGAACAGGTGGAACAGAACAGAATCCGCAACGGGGAAATACATTACGACTTGGACAAAATCAGGTATAAACTGGGGATGAAGATTGGCACCGGGGAGTTTGAATGGACACAACCGGCACACGGGCGCGTGGCCGCGGATGTGGTTGAATTTCTGAAAGAAACTGGGTTTGACCGTAAAAAGATTGAAGGAGCCGTTCGTCTCTGGCATGATTACTGCCTGGCAAAAAACCCCAGACTTCGCAAAGAGCAAGTTTGGGTGGCCACCGTAATATATGCTATAGACAGGATGGAATTCAACGGAACTGTCAGCCAGCAGGATCTGGCCCGCAGGTTCGGGATAAGCGCCTCAACAGTATCAGCCAATTTTCGGATTATTTGCGATACCCTCGAACTTATGGCATATGACCGCAGGTATTCCACCAGAAAATCCCCTCTGGAAGGTATGGCTGAATCAAACCCCTTTTTAGCAAAGATACTAGAAAATTTTAAACTCTAGATTAAAGATTTTAGACCGGGCCCTCGTTATTTTTCCTGCGGGTGATATAATGAGGGCAAGTTTTTGGATAAAAGGAGGTAAAAATGGATTTTCTCTCAAGGATCATAGAAGTGGTGGCAAAGGAGGTTACTTCCTGGATTGCCGCCCTGGGTTACTGGGGAGTGGCCATAGGTATGGCCATAGAAAGCGCTAACATTCCTTTGCCCAGTGAAATTATCCTGCCCTTTGGCGGATACCTTGTTTCCACGGGCCGACTGGACTTTTTCTGGACGGCCATGGCTGGTACCATCGGCGGTACTGTGGGCTCCGTTATTTCTTATATACTCGGGCTGTACGGCGGCAGGCCGTTTTTATTAAGATACGGCAGGTATTTTGGCGTATCCCAGAAGAATTTCGACATTGCCGAAAAATGGTTTTTGCGATACGGAGAGGCGACGGTGTTTTTCACCAGATTGATGCCCATAATAAGAACCTTTATATCGCTTCCGGCGGGAATATCCGGAATGAATTTTCCCCGCTTCGTGCTATATACCTTTTTGGGCTCCTTGCCCTGGTGCTTTTTCCTGACCTATCTTGGCATGAAACTTGGGGAGCACTGGGAAGATCTGAAACCCTGGTTTCACCGCATGGATGTGGTGGTGGCAGCGGTCATTGTGGGGGCTGTGGGTTATTATCTCTGGAAAAGAAAGAAGAAACATTGATCAACGGGCAGTGAGGCTATTTTTATGTTTATTAACTATATAAAATATATTGATGCTTCTCTTTTTGTGGTCATTAATGAGTATTTGAAAAACACCGTTTTTGATTATGTAATGCCTGCGGTATCTTTTAGCGGGAACAGTGGATTTATTTGGATTTTGCTGGCGCTGTTGCTGGGGGTGAAAAACCGGAGATTCAGGGTCAGGGGATTTATACTTACATCGCTGGCCTTGCTGGCGAGTTTTATACTCACCGACGAGCTGCTAAAACAAGAATTTGCCAGAGTCAGGCCTTTTCACGTAATGGCCGGCGCAAACCTGTTAATCCAGGCTCCCACGGATTATTCCTTCCCTTCGGGCCATGCTGCCACTGCTTTTGCAGCAGCCACAGCCATAGCCATGCAGGCCGGGAGAACTGCTCCGGCCGTGTTTCTGCTGGCTGTGCTGGTAGCCTTTTCTAGGGTTTACGTGGGGGTGCATTATCCCTCTGATGTTATTGCCGGGGCAGCCATTGGAATTGCCACCGGGTGGATAGTGGTGAAAGTTGCTTTCCGGTTATTAAATGAGAGCAGGGCAGGCTACTCCTCACGTTATAACAGGTTTTAATCCTCCCGGTCTTGGTGTTTTCCTTTCCATATGGGGAAAAGCAGCAGCGTCAGCAGTATCAGAACGATTGTCACCTTGGCAAGCAGTCCGTTGGCCCTGTCCAGACTGTGTCCCAGGGCGTTGTATATTACTATTTCCGGCAGCTTGCCAAACACGCTGGCCAGGAAAAAGCTGCCGAACCCCATTTTGCTCAACCCTGCGGCGTAGCTTATAACGCTTGAGGGAATCACCGGAACAAGTCTGGCCAGAAAAACCACCTTCATTCCGGACTTTTCACTTAGCTGATCAACCTTTTCCCTGTATTTCCCCAGCCGTTTGGAAATAAAATCACGGGCTATGAAGCGGGCCAGGAAAAAAGCTACTGTTGAACCCAGCAGGGCGCCGGCCATGGTGATGACTATACCCCAGGCTACGCCGAAGATATATCCGTTGGCTCCCGCCACAAGGAACAGGGGTACGGGGGTGAACAACGTCTGCAGGATCATCATTAATATACTTACAACAACTGTCCAGGGACCGAAGGAAATGAGATAGTCGGCCATTTCCCTGGTGCTTTTAAACATCCTGCGCAGACCCAGGGGATGCCCTCCGAACAAATCAAAATATACAACTGAAATTGATAGAAGAAGAATAATGAAGGATAAATAGACCAGTAATTTTTTCTTCATGCTTTTCGACATCCGATGCGGTTTTTTTGTTTTATACTATAGCAAAACATGCCGCCGATGAAAATGATATTATTATCCGGTATTGACGCAAAATAATAAAGCACCCTAAAAGGGTGCCATGTAAAAAGATTTTATTCCGCAACCCCCGGCCCGCGTTTGAGAAGCTCTGATACCGTTACCAGGGTGTAGCCCTTTTCCTTCAAACCTTCAATTACTCTGGGGAGGGCTTCCGGAGTTTGCATGCAAGTGTCGCTGGCATGCATCAGTATAATAGCGCCCGGTTGGACCTTGTCCATAACCCTGTTTACAATGGCGTCCACCCCAGGCTTCTTCCAGTCCAGTGAGTCGGCGCTCCACTGAATGACATTGTAACCCAATTCGTCGGCCACCGAAAGGACCATATCATTCCAGGCCCCGTTGGGTGTGCGGATCAGGTTGGGGCTGACTCCGGTGACCTCTTTAATGGCTTCGTGGGCGGAGCTGATTTCAGATTTTACCTTTTCCTTGCTTTCACGGTCCAAATCAATATGGTTGTTGCCGTGAGAGGCTATTTCATGCCCTTCGCTCACAAGCCGTTTGGGATACTCGGGATATTTCAGAACCCAGGGGCCGGAAAGAAAGAAAGTCGACTTTATATTATATTTTTTCAATGTATCCATCACAGGACCCGGCACTTTGGTTCCCCAACTGATGTCAAAGGTCAGTGCCGCCACTTTTGCATCGGTTTTGATTTTGTATATGGCGTGGGGCTTGGGCTTTAAGGCTGCAGCGGTTATGGCGTCCCTCATCATCACCGATGCCAGCAGTGCCACCACCAACACCACGGCGCTGCCTGACAGCACATACTTGCGCAGCTTGTACAGGTTCCAGTAATATATCCTCATAATATTCCCTCCCGTATATTAGAACTACCAATTGTTATATACATATTTTTCAAGCGGTCTGAATATGTCGGTAATGTTATTATTACCAGCAAATCTTTCCACTAATATTAAAGAACCCGGAAGGCAGACTAACTAACGGGTTTTTTTACTGTCCCAAACTATTTAGACAAGGGGAAGGGTTTGCCATTGATTAAAAAGGCTGCTGTTTTATTTCTTGTTTTAATCCTGGTTCTGGTCTCAGGCAGCCCAGCCTGGGCTAAGGCTCCCGTGATATCATCCTTTGCGGGAGTGTTGATGGACGCTGAGAGCGGGCAGATATATTATTCCAAAAAAGGAGATGTGCGCAGGGAGCCGGCCAGTCTGACCAAAATAATGACCGCCATTCTGGCCATCGAAAACGGCAATCTGGACGACTTGGTCACCGTCAGCCGCAGGGCGGCATCAGTGTCCGTGGGTCAGGATATAGGGCTAAAAACCGGCGACAGGCTTATCCTGGAAAACCTTGTCAAGGCTGCCCTTATTTATTCCGCCAATGACAGCACGGTTGCCATAGCCGAACATATTGGCGGTACGGAGCAGGAATTCATACGCATGATGAATGCCAAGGCACTGCTGTTGGGTGCTTACAGCACCAGGTTCGCCAATACCAATGGCTATCATCACCCTAATCATTACACCACGGCACGGGATTTGGCGGTCATCACCCGCTATGCCCTGGGCAATAAAAAGTTTGCGGAACTGGTGGGCACTCCGGAGACCACAATCCAGTGGGCCGACGGGCGGGAGAAAGAAATCCGCAATACCAACCGGTTGCTAAAAAACGGCACTTATCAGGGGTTATACGGTGTTAAAACCGGGTCCACACCCAGGGCGGGGGACTGTCTGATAGCGGCGGCAAACCGTGACGGGAGAAATTTAATTGCGGTGGTGCTGCACAGCCGTAATCGCTACAATGACGCGGCGAAACTGTTGGATTATGGATTTGACCATATTGACAAGGTCACCCTGTGCCGCTCCTCTGAAAAATTGGCCAGTAAGCGGATTGATGGGGGGGTGTTGCACGAGGTGGCGCTGGTGGCGGGAAAAACGGCGGAAGTGTACCTGCCCGAGGATGATGTTGCAATGGTTAAGCGGGAAATTAAATTTGACGGCCCGGTGCGGGCGCCGGTGCGCCGGGGCCAGCGGCTGGGAGAGGTTGTCTACAGCTGCGAAGGCAAGGAACTGGCCAGGGTGGAGCTGATTTCAGCTGCGGATGTGGAAAAGCCGGGACTTTTCGGAAGGCTGTATAATGCACTTGACTTTTAGAAAAGTATAAGGCATAATGATATCTGCAAAACGGGTTGAATACGGGTGCATAGCTCAGGGGGAGAGCACTACCTTGACACGGTAGGGGTCGCTGGTTCAATCCCAGCTGTACCCACCAGTGAAATTAAGGGGTTGCGGGGACGCGACTCCTTAATTTTTTTTTGGTACT
>CBEULQ010000099.1:0-7341 GCA_965543975.1 uncultured Desulfocucumis sp.
AATAACGGTAAACCACTGGTTACCCGTGTTTGTATCGGGGTTCTTTGCATCCACTGTTTTACCGTTATTCCCTCCCTTTGTCATAACCCTTTCAATTCCGGCTACGGCCAAGCTGGCGGCAAACTGTAAACTTTTGGCGGGTTGATCCTTAAAAACCAGCCCGTTAATCAGGTCACGGTACCTGTATATGGGAATGTGGCGAATCGCCAGCAGCTTAATGGCATTCTCCGCACCGGGGCATAAAAAGTCCTTTACCTGGCTGCTGTAACGGCCTTCCGGGTCAATGTCCGGTACAATCCAGTTATAGGCCAGGGAACTTTTTATGTTTGACGGCGTATAAAATATGTAATTAAAACTGATTATGATCAAATCAGGGTTCAATTCCAGTGATCTCTTGTATAGATAATAGGTATCCCCGGGTTTGCTTCCGGGCATGGCCAGGTTCCAGACCCTTACCTTCCGCCCCGGGAGGGCTTCCTTCAATTGATCTTCCAGGTATTTTCCGGCATTTTCATCCGCCTTAACCCCGCTCCCGGCCCCGTAAGAAACGGAATCCCCCAGCATGATAACGTTAACGTCGTACCGGCCGCGGTTATTTTCTATATAGTTAATCACTGAAGGAAGCTCTTTTCTTATCAGCACAAACTTATTGGGCAGCCTGTAACCGAACTGAACCCTTTTATTATGATAGCGGTAGTACCAGCCGGCGCCAAAAGCAATAATAATATTTGCTAAAATAAAAAAAATGCAGACCAAAGCCGCGATTCTTATTTTGCTTGTGGAAACGGTCCTGTCGCTTCCTGTTTTGCGATCCATTCGTCGCCCTCCTACAAAATTCGCAAAGTTACTCTTTCTTCAAAAAGAAATAATATTCCTGCCCCGGAAAAGTCCTTATAATCTGCCAATTAAACCAAGCACACGTCGCATTATACAAAAAGGCGCCAAAAGGCGCCTTCAAGACAATTTATACCATTCCCTGAATACTAATTTATTTTATCATTACCGGTACCCGGGCCAGCAGCTTATCGCTACCGTTTCCGTCAACACTTATTATATCTACCGTCCCCGGCTTAGGCAAAGACGGGGGGTTATAACTGATGCTGGTTTCAAAGCTTCTGCCGTTGCCCGGAGAAGGCAATTCCATTTCCTTCATGATCTGACCGCTTTTGGTAATAACCCTCAACCTGAACTTCTCAGCCGGAGTCGTTATTTTTCCTTCCACCTTAACCGGACTGGAAATCTCCTGATTCGGTGAAGGCTGGGTTATTTCCGCACCCTCGCTTACCACCGACTGGTTTAACTGCTGCGGCTGTTTTGCCGTTTCCGGAGCCTGCTTTACAGGGGCCGCGGGAGTTTGAACCGATGTTCCGGCCTTCTGCTCCTTATTGATTTCGAATCCCACGCCTTCCGGACGGTCTTTAACATCCGCCCTCACCACCGTGATATTGGCGTTATTATTGGTATTGCCGCCATTCTCCCTTTTGGTGTATTTCATTTTGACATCCAGCCAGTTTATATTCTGTTCCGGAACCCGCTGAAGAATCTCTTCCACTTCCAGCAAATTGTTATTATTGTCTTTTCCCGTACTGGCAATAATATAGGCGTTATCGCCGGACTGCACCCAGGTGGTTGCCTCCCTGTCCCTGATGGACCTGGCCACATTCCTGACCACTTTGGGGCTGTCTTCAAGCTTAATAGGGTCAAAACTTACCGTGGTGACTTCCGGGACCACATAGGTTTTGGGCTGGGCCTCCTGGACGGGTTTGCGGGCTGCGTTACATCCTGCCGCCGCCAGGACCAGCGCCACCGTTAAAAGGATTGAAATGATGGGATACCTTCTCAAATTATGTTCCCCCTGTCCTTTTTACGGTTATTTTTCCACCCGGATAACTTAATAATGCAGTTATATCAAATAGAAAACCCGCTGCAGGAAAATCCTTCAGCGGGCTTAAATGGCGTTGTATATTTTTTACAGGTTCCAGTAGTCCAGCCCGACGTTGCGGCGGGCCTTGTCCAGGAATACCGAGGCTGCCTGCCGGGCCTTCATGGCGCCCTTTTTCATGGTGTCAACCACATACTGCCTGTCGCCGGCCAATCTTTCCCTCTCCCTGCGGTAAGGGGTGAAATATTCCCATATTGTAGAAAATATTTCCTTTTTAACCTCCCCGTATTTCAATCCCGGGGTAAGGAATCTCTCTTTAAGACGCTCTTTCCCCTTTTCGTCCAGAAAGAGAACATATAAATCAAACAGCACGTTACCCTCGACGGGTTTGGGCTCTTCCACCGGAGTGGAGTCTGTTTTTAACCGCATTACCTTGTCTTTAAGAGTCTTTTCATCGGCAAAAATTTCAATGGTATTGCCGTAGGATTTGGACATTTTCTGCCCGTCGGTGCCGGGTACGGTGGCCACGTCCCCGGAAATATCCGGTTCCGGCACCACAAATGTGTCGCCATAGGTACTGTTGAATCTAATAGCCAGGTCCCTGGCGATCTCCAGGTGCTGTTTCTGATCTTTGCCCACCGGGACCTTCTCCCCGCCGTAAAGAAGGATGTCCGCCGCCATCAGCACCGGGTAGGAAAATAGGCCGTGGCTGGCGGGAATTCCCTTGGCGATTTTGTCTTTATATGAGTGAGCGCGTTCCAACAGTCCCATGCCGGTGACATTGGACAGCAGCCAGGTTAGTTCCGTTACTTCCGGCACATCTGACTGCACCCAGAATACTGATTTGTCCGGGTCCAGGCCAAGGGCCAGAAAGTCGCAGGCAGCCTCGAAGGTTTGCCGGCGCAGATATTCCCCGTCGAATACCGACGTCAGGGCGTGGTAATTTACCAGAAAGCAGAAAAGTTCGTTGTTTTCCTGGTACTCCACCATTCTTTTCATCATCCCGAAATAGTTGCCCAAATGCAATGAGCCCGAAGGTTGAATACCGGATAATATACGCATTATTGCAACATCTCCTTCTAAATGTATCTGCCAGTGTTAAATTCCAAGGGCAAACATGTATACAAATCTTGCCAGATCGTTTAAAAATCCGTAGGCCGGGTATATGAAAAAGCCGAGCACCTTGCCGATAATACCTGTAAACAGCAGAATAAGCAAAATAATAACACCGTACTGCTCCAGTTGGTACAACCATTCCTGACGGCCGGGCAGTATTCCTGCCAGTATTTTGGAGCCGTCCAGGGGCGGCACAGGCAGCAGGTTAAACACCGCCAGGATAACATTTATTAGTATCATGCTGTCCAGCATGCCCACAAAAATTTCTTTCTCAAAGGGCATAAACGCCGCGGCAAGGCCCAGCAAGGGCGCTGAAACAAGTGCCACTATCATGTTGGTGGCCGGTCCGGCCAGGGAAACAAGCATTAACCCCCTTTTCATGTCGCCACGAAAATTTAACGGGTTGACCGGTATAGGTCTTGCCCAGCCGAAACGGAAAAAGACCAGCATCAGAAACCCCACAGGGTCCAGGTGAGGCAGCGGGTTTAAAGTCAGCCTGCCCTGGTAGTAGGCTGTTTTATCACCCAGTTTGTAGGCCGCCAGTCCATGGGCGTATTCGTGAAAAGTCAATCCAACAATGAAGGCTGGTATTGATATCAGCAATTGCTGAATATCCGGAAGACTAAACACATGGTTTCACACCTTTATCATTAAAAAATTTTATCAGGAAGGCTTTTTCTTCCTCTTCATTCTTAACTCTGCCGTCCACCCTCTCCCGCCACAGTTCATCCAGGGCATCCCTGTACAGAGGTCCCGGTTTGTAACCCATTTTTTTAAGAAATTTACCGTTCACCTGCGGTTTGTTATCCCGGATGGCCGTAAGTATTTGGCGCAGCCTGACCCTCATCCATTCCTCTTCAAGTATAGTCAGAAGCAGGGGATAAGATTCCTTGGGCATAAGCATGATGGTTTTGGCCATGCTGCTGACCCTGTGCTGGTTTGGCGAACGCCAGACCCTGGCCAGAGCTTCCCGCCAATTATTAAGGGTGGTAATTATTTTTTCCGTCTGCCGGTTGCTGAAGTTGTAATGTTTGCAGATTTGCTCCGCTACTTCTTGTTCCGACCAGTGCAGTATGGCAATCATGTAGGGCATCCATTTTTCTCCCAATTCGGTGAACCCCCACTGGCGCAGCATTTTTATGGACCGGTTCAACCCGTTCAGCACCGGCTGGACCTCCCAGTAGGTTATTCCGGGGAAAACCTGCGGCCATACGCCCAGACTGTTAAGCCGGGACAGCATCTTTCCCGCCTCAGGTTCAAGAAGTATATGATATATTTCATCCCAGAGCCTTTCCCTGGATACCCTGGCCAAAACCTTTTGTTTTACCGCTTCTTTAATTAATTTCAGCGTCTGCGGTTCTATGTTGATGTGATACCTCTGCTCAAATCTCACTGCTCTAAGTATCCTGGTGGGATCTTCAATAAAACTCAGGTTGTATAACACCCTCACCAGGCCGTACTGCAAATCTTCCCTGCCGCCGAAATAATCCACCAGGTCGCCGAAACGGTCCTCGTTCAGCGCCACTGCCATGGCGTTTATGGTGAAATCCCTCCGGTAAAGATCCTGGCGAAGGGATGAGCTTTCTACCTGGGGAAGGGCTGCGGGGTATTCGTAGTATTCCACCCTGGCCGTGGCCACGTCCACTTTGAATCCGTCGTCGAAAACAATCTCCGCCGTTCTGAATTTCGGGTGAATCCTTACCTTCGCGCCCAGTTGCCCTGCCATTCGCTCAGCCAGAGCTATACCGTCCCCTTCCACCACCAGGTCCACATCGATATTTTCGTATCCCACCAGCAGATCCCTGACCACACCTCCGGCTGCGTAAAGCCGGCAGCCCATTTCCGCCGCCATTGCTCCGGCCTGCTGGATCATCCCCAATACCCTGGGATCAAGTCCCCGGCGCATAACCTCACTAATGTTTTTATAGTAACTTACCGGACGGATGTTTTCATCATAAACCTTTTGATGGTTGTTATGATAATCACCGTGAAGTGTGCGCAGAACATCCGTGCGGGACACCAGCCCGATGATCTTTCCCTCCTGCACCACCGGAACCCTGCCTATATCGTTCTCAATCATTAATTCCTGAAGTTCGGATACCGGCATATTGGGCGATACCCTGATCACGTTGGTGGTCATAAAGCCCTTTACCGGAGCGTGACCAAGCCCGTGATGGGAGGCTTTTTCCACATCCCTGCGGGATATGACGCCCACCAGTTTATCCCCCTCCACAACAGGAAGACCGCTGTGGCCGTAGCGCAGCATTACCTGCCCCGCCTCCGCCATGGACATGTCCCTGTGTACAGTTTTCACCGGGCTTGACATTATATCGGAGGCTGCCAGAGGCGGTTTAACCTTGTCCTGAATGGTCAGCACAAGTTTCTCCGCTATTTCATTAACCTCGCCGTTTTTTACCGTGGCGGAGGCTGCGGAATGGTGCCCGCCCCCCATGAAAGGGCTTAATATATCAGCAACGTTTACCTGGGGTAAGCTGCTCCTGCCCACCACATGCACCCTGTCCTCCATCTTAACCACGGTAAATACCGCGTCCAGGCGCTCTATCTCCGAAATGGTGTGGGTGAGCATGGCCAGGCCCACCACGAATTCCTCCAGCACCGCCCTGGCAATAAGCACCTTCACTCCGTTTATTTGATGACGTTCGGCGGAAACCAGCAGTGTTTTTAATAACGCCTTTTGCTCCTCGGTAAGAGGCCTGCCCAAAAATTCCGATACAACGGAAAGATTGGCGCCTTTCTCCAGCAAAAAGGCCACTGCTGCGGCATCCCTGGAGGTGGTATTTGTAAAAACCAGAGATCCCGTGTCCCCGTAAATACCCATGGCAAATATTGTGGCCTCAAGGGGTGTGATATCAATCTCGGCTTCTTTGATTCTTTCCACCAGCAGGGTCGCGGTGGCGCCCACAATCTCCACGACCTCCAGGGATCCCCTTGCGTCCTCATCCGTCCAGGGGTGGTGGTCGTAAATGTGCACATCCACCTCCGGCCTTGCCAGCACCTCCGCCAGTTTATTAATACGCCTGGGATTTTTGGTATCCACCAGTATAATCCTGGTAATTTCCTTTAAATCAATTTCTTTAACTGATTTAATATTAAGAGCGTCTTTGTGCAAGGAGGTGAATTCCTCCACGTTCCTGGATAGTTTGCCCGGAAAAACCAGTTCCGCTCCGGGGTAAAGCTTCTGGGCGGCCACCATGGAGGCAAGGGCGTCAAGGTCGGTATTGGTGTGGGAGGTTATAATTTCCATGATGTCAACCTTTCTGACAAATTAAAGCATATTATATCACATAATTAAACCCGCCGTAATTCCGGCGGGTTTTTCTATCATACTTTCGGCAGTTTATGCAGTGCCTGCTGCAGATCCTCCTCCGGAAGCGGGAAATCCTCCAACTTCCCGGCCATAAACAGGTCGTAGGAAGGCAGGTCCAGGAATCCGTGCCCACTCATGTTAAACAGAATGGTTCTGGCCTCTCCGGCCTCCTTGGCCGCGATAGCCTCCTCAATTGCCGCCTGTACGGCGTGGGCGGATTCCGGTGCGGGTATGATGCCTTCATTCCTGGCAAATAGAATAGCGCCATTAAATATGGCCGTCTGTCCCAGTGCCTTGGCCTCAACCACGCCGTCCAGCACCAGCCGGCTCAACAGCGGGGAATCACCGTGATAACGCAGCCCGCCGGCGTGGATGCCGGGGGGCATAAAGGATGCGCCCAAAGTGTACATCATCACTAGTGGCGCCAGTCCGGCCACATCGCCGAAGTCGTAGGCGTAAAGGCCTCTGGTCAGGGTTGGGCAGGATACGGGTTCCACTGCCACAAGGCGCACCTTGGCGTCTCTTGCCAGTTTATCGTGGGCAAAGGGAAAAGCCATGCCGGCAAAGTTGCTGCCGCCGCCACAGCAGGCAATTACCACGTCGGGATAGTAGCCGGCCTTAGCCATTTGTTCCTTCGCCTCAAGGCCGATAACAGACTGGTGCAGGCAGACGTGGTTTAAAACGCTGCCCAGGGCGTAATTGGTATCGTCCCGTTTGGCTGCGTCCTCCACCGCCTCGCTTATGGCGATTCCAAGACTTCCCGGGGAGTCAGGGTCCTGGGCCAGAAAACCGCGGCCTGACTCGGTAAGGTTACTGGGAGAGGGAATTACCTGCGAACCGAATATTTCCATTACGGAGCGACGGTAAGGCTTCTGATTATAGCTAACCTTTACCATGTAGACCATGCATTCAATGCCGAAGAAATTGCAGGCCTGGGAAAGAGCGATACCCCATTGTCCCGCACCCGTTTCGGTGGAAAGCCTTTTCACGCCTTCAACTTTATTGTAATATGCCT
>CBEULQ010000100.1:0-7286 GCA_965543975.1 uncultured Desulfocucumis sp.
TCCTGAGGTGAAAAGGCGGGGTGTCATATCAATGCCGCACTCGGGGATGAGGTGAGCCGAAAATTCCAGAGAACTTCAACCTTCAAATAGTGGGGATATGGCAGGATGGGCTTTAAACCTTTCCAGGGAATCATATACGGATGCACCTGTTTTTTTAAGGGTGTGTGTCCGGACCACCACTCCTATCGAAAGACTGTCCTTACAGGTGTATAAAAAAGCGCCGCCGTAAAGCCCTTCGCCCAATCCTCCCAGATACTCCGCAGACACCCCAAGATCGCCGGAAACAGCAAAACGCTCTTCCAGGGCACCAGGCGGAAGCTGCAATATTTCCTTTACACCCAGTGAAAAGTGCTCGGGTACAAAATCCCGGCAGAGGCCTGCCCTTCGTCCCAGAAGCGAGAGAGCCCCGTCGGCGGCTATCACAACTTTGGCACGGATTTCGCCCTCAGGCAGGCTGGTTCTTATACCGGTTATCTGACTGCCATCCCGGATTATATCATCAACGGTGGTTTCGGTCAGCAATAATGCACCGGCCTTCGCAGCCTCACCGGCCAACCAGCCATCGAAGGATGAGCGCCTGACGACCATGCCGTTGTATGGCGGCTTTTTAAACCCCTCCAAATTAAAGTCCATGGCGACTGAGGAATCAGATGTCAGCAGGGATACAATTCTCCGGCCGATGTATCTTTCAACCGGAGCCGAATTCCAGAACTCCGGAATTATTTCATGCAGTACCCTTCCGTAAAGGGCACCGCCAAACATGTTTTTGGAACCGGGGTACTCCCCTCTTTCCACAAGCACTACTTTACAGCCGTACCTGGCCAGCAATAAAGCCGCAGTTGACCCCGCCGGACCTGCACCCACCACGATAGCGTCATATTCGGGAATGCTCACTACGGTCTTCCCTCCCCTGTTTCCTTAAGCCTGTGGATTAACAGCGGCAGTATTCTTTTATAATCGCCCACCGCGGCCAAATCCGCCCGGCGCATTATCGGTGCAGAGGGATCGCTGTTAATTGCTATTATTTTACCCTTCTCTATTCCGGAAAGGTGCTGGGCTGCCCCTGAAATTCCCACGGCAAGGTATGTTTCAGGAAATATAACTTTTCCGGTCTGTCCTATCTGTCTTTCCGGAGAAATAAACCCGGCTTCCGCGGCTGGTCTGGAACCGCCAACCTTGGCCTTGATAATACCGGCCAGTTCCTCCACCTGCTTCAATCCATCCCTGTCGCTGACACCCCGTCCTATCCCTACCACCAGTTTAGCTTCATCAAATTTCATTTCTGAAAGGGATACTTCAAATTTGTCAACCAGGGCAACCGCCGGTTGAAACTCCGGCTCCCTTAAATCAATATGAATTATTTCCGTTTCCACAATTAAATCGGGCTCGTAGTAGCCCCTGTTAATATCCGCCATGATAGCCACGTGCGGACCCTCCGGGTCCATGCCGCAAACCATTTGATACTGTCCGCCATACACCTTCAGCACAGACTCCAGTGTCCCATTGCCGGTATTAAACAAAACGCAGTTCGATATGAGTCCTGCGTTCAAAGTGTAGGCCATCAGCGGCGCTGTTTCCCTGCTATTCGGGCTGTCGGGGAACAGTATGAGATTGTAATCTTCCGTGGATAAAATGTCCAATATCAAACCGGATCTTACTTCCGGTGAATAATAATAATCCTCCGGGCCGCGGATATGGTATATTCTTTGAATACCGTAAATACCGGCTGAATTCAATAGATTATCAGGGCACTTGCCAAGAATAACCGCTTCGGTTTCCCGGGCTGTATTTCCCAAGAAGTATCGCAGGTTTTCACATAAACGGGTTGTCTCTGGGGTAAGGTCGCCACCGTCATGATCCAGCATAATAAGTGGTTTCAAAGTAACACCGTACCCTTCTCGGAAAATGTTATGGCCGTTCCTAAAACTTTCGCCTGGCACTTTACTCAGGCTTGTTTTTGAACGGCCTTTAGGCTAATTGTGCCATCAAATAGTTCGGCCGATCCTATATCCATCTAAAATAGCATGCTCCACCCTCCGCGGGGCAAGGCAGTCGCCCACACGGTATATTTCCGGAACTATATCCTTAACCCGGTAATAAATATCGTCCCTGGCAATTGGATGCATCACCAGTACCACCGCTTCAATGTCTTCCAAAGTGGTTTGCCTGCCGCTGTAATGATTCATTACTGTTACTGAGTCCGGCTCAATGAAAAGGGGAATGCTGTCCGTAATTATTTCTACGCCCAGATCAAGAACCCGCCTGTACCAGAGCTGCAGGTCCATGGTGGGCATAAGGTCCGGAGCGGCATAAAGCCCGGACGTCAGCATAAATACTTTTTTATTCAACCTGCCCAGATATTCTGCTGTACCGGCGCCCTGCTGAAAACCTATTTCATCTATTACCAGTACCCTTTCTCCCGGTACTTCCCGGCCTTTTAACATATCATGAAATGTCATGACGTGGGGCAGGTCCGCGCCGGGCAGTTGACTTTTTACGGGTTCCGAACCCGTGGCCACAATAACCGCGTCCGGCTTCTCCCTTTCCACTAAATCAGGCGACACCTCTACACCTGTTTCTATGGTGATGGGTAGTTTTTTAATTTCTATCAACTGATTGCGGATTACCTCAGCAAATTCTTCCCTGGATGGAAGCCTGCTGATCAGATTGACCTGTCCGCCCGGAGAATCCTCCCTTTCATATATGGTTACTTTATGCCCTTTTCCGGCCGCTTCCCTGGCGGCCTCAAGCCCCCCGGGTCCGCCTCCGGCAATCATTATCTTCTTTGGTTTGGAGGGCTTTTTAATATAGTTAATGTTGAATAATTCTTCCCTTCCCGCCACCGGGTTCTGCAGGCAGCCGATATCCCTGTTTAATCCGGTCCTGGCGGCGCAGCACTGGTTGCAGGCTATGCAGTGTCTGATTTCATCCGGTCTTCCCTCCAGGGCCTTTCTGGCAAACCAGGGGTCGCATATTTGCCCCCTGGCTATGCATACCATGTCTGCCTGCCCGTAAGACAATATCCTCTCTGCCTGTTCCGGCGAGTTGATGCGGCCGGCGGTGAATACGGGGACTTTTGTAGTCTCTTTAATACTGCAAGAGATAAATGAGCTGTAACCAGGAGGTACGTGCATGGAACCCATAACCATATACAGGTTGTGGAAATTCGCTATGCTGGTATTGATGAAGTCTGCCAGTCCCAGATGACAGATGTAGTCGGCCATCCTTTTGGTATCTCCCAGGGTCAGCCCTCCGTCCACCAACTCATCCCCGCAAAGCCTTATGCCCAGCGCCACGCGCCTGCCTCCAACCCTTCGCAGGGCACTTAGCAGCTCAATGGTGAAACGCATCCTGTTTTCAAAACTTCCCCCGTACAGGTCTTCACGTTTATTGGTCAAGGGAGACATGAACTGGCGCAGCAGGGAACTGTGGGAGGCCTGCACCTCTATGCCGTCAAAGCCACCCTTCATTACATGATCCGCGACGGTGCAGAAACCGTTTATTATTTCCCTGATTTCTTCTTTTTCCAGAGCCTTTGGCACTTCCCTGAACAGCGGATCGGGTATGCTGGAAGGCCCCAGCACCGGGAGCCTGGAAAAGGCACCCGAGGCTTGCAGCCCGTTGTGATTGATCTGGGCGAATATTTTAGCCCCGTGGCGGTGCACTTCGGAGGTAATTTCCCTGTAGCCGGGAACGACCCTGGGGTCGAAAGCTTCAATCAGCTTCTCATAGGCCATGTCGGTGGGATGAACGGACTGCTCCTCCGTTATGATGAGTCCCGCTCCGCCCCTGGCCCTCTCGCCATAATATAATGCGTGGCGCCTGGTGGGCATCCTGTCAACGGCGTAATTGGTAAGGTGGGCGGGAAAGACAATTCTGTTCTTTATTTTAACCGGCCCGATTTGTATTGGTGAAAAAAGATATTTAAAGTCAGTGTTCACTGTTAAACATCCTATCCTGAATATAAGTTAATAAGTAAAGAGCCTGGCCCTATATACTGTTGCCCGCCAGGTATCCCTCTCTTACCGCGGCTCCGATACCCCTGGGTGCCAGACAGTCACCCACCCGGTACAGCTCTTTGATTTTACCCTTTAAGGACATATAAAGCTCGTCATCGGGCAATGACCAGCAACAGCAAACAACAGCGTCTATTCCTTCAATTACAGTCCTTTTGCCGCTGAATTTATTTTCAATCAAAGCCTTTCCGCCGTTGACCTCTATTATTTTTGAAGAAGTGTAAACCCCGGCCGCACAGGTCATAAACCGCCTGTTCCAGGTTGCCAGTTCCATTGTTGCGGCCATATCGGCGCCGGCAAAAAGATCCGGGGTTACAAAATAAATCTTTTTACCTGCCTCCAGCAACCTCTCAACGCTGCGCCCCATAATCTGACTGCCGGTTACGTCCCAGAATAAAACTGCATCTCCCAGGTTGTCAGCAGATAACAAAACTTCCCCGGCCTGCGCCAGCCGGCAGCCGGAAACTGGAAATTCAGGTTCCCGGTTTTTTGAACCGGTGGCCACCACCACTGCATCGGGTTTCAAATTCAAAATATCCGATGCACTGCATTTTCTGCCCGCTATTATGTCAACCCCGTGAAGATCAATCTCTTTTTTCCAGAAATTTAATACTTTCGAAAACTCCTTGATATGCTTCAGGGCAGTCATTGCGCCTCCGGCTTCCCCCCCTGCGTCGAACAGGGTTACGCTGTGGCCCCGGGCAGCGGCGGTTCTGGCGGTCTCCAGTCCCGCCGGGCCTCCTCCCGCCACAATTATTTTTTTGGGTACGGCAGCAGGTTTTGATAGAGCAATCCCATCCTGATGCTCCACCCCGGCCAGGGGGTTAAGCATACAGGACAGCAGTATACCCATATTGCGGCGCACATGGCAGCCCTGATTGCATGAAACACAATGACGTACCGGCTGATCCCCACAGGCCAGTTTATTCGGCAGTTCCGGATCGCAAATAAGCGCCCGGTTCATGTATACTCCGTCAATTTTTCCGTATTTAAGAATGCTCTGGGCATATTCCGGTTCATGTATCCGTCCCTCTGCAAAAACGGGCAGATCGACGGCTTTTTTTATTGCCTCCGCTGCGGGCAAAGAAAATCCCGGTTCGGTCAGATGCGTGGCCGGAGAAAGGTGCAGCGAATAAAGACTCCCCAGGGAAACAGTTATATAATCAACCAGCCCGGATTGCTCCAGACGTTTTGCTATTTCAACAGATTCCTCAATGGTGAGCCCTCCCCAGGGCGCCAGTTCATCGCCGCACAGCCTTATTCCCAGCACCTTTTCCTTCCCCATTGTCGCCCTTACAGCGTCAAGAATTTCAAAACAGAAACGCAGCCGGCTGCTCAGGTCGCCGCCGTAACCGTCAGTTCTCCTGTTTGTCAGGGGCGATATAAACTGCCTTATCAGGGAAAACTGGGCGGCATTTATCTCAACCCCGTCCAATCCTCCTTTGACGGCATTTCCAGCGGTGCTGGCATATCCTGAGATCACTTCCGAAATGTTGTATATTTCCATCTCCATGGGAACTTCCCGGGATACCACATCCGCCACCGCGCTGGGGGACCAAAGTTCCCTCATGGCCGGTGTTCCGTCCGATTGCATCCCGCTGTGGTTAAGCTGTGCCAGAACCGCGGCTCCGAATTGTTTTACCGCTTCCGATATCCTGCGACAGCCGTTAACTATGGAATCGTCATATCCCTTCAGAGCTTTTTCATAGGGCAGGTCCGAAGGATGAACCACCATCTCCTCCAGCACGATCATGCCCGCCCCTCCCCTGGCCCGCTCCCGGTAATATGCCTCGTGCCTGCGGGAAAAGCAATTGTTAACGGCAAAGTTGGTTGGGTGGGAGCCGAAAACTATTCTGTTGGGCAATTCCACCGGCCCAATTTTTATTTTTGACAAGAGGTAATTATATTTAGCCTCTTTCAACATACTCTCCCCTTATGCATTCAGGATCGGGCATATTCATATTCCCATAGGCTATATAAGAAGCAACGCGGCACCCTCCCCGGCAGCGACTGCCGGCCGGGCAGGAAACACAACCGGCGGGCAAAAATTCGAACAATGGGTGTGCTTTGTATTCCCGCCACAAAACCGATAGCGGGTGCTCCCTGATATTCCCTGTGCACATATCTTTATCGGTTATGAAAGGGCAAGGATACACATAACCACAGGGGTCCACAGCGCAGGTAAGACTGCCCGCCCCGCAGTAGCTCAAGCCCGGTAAAGACCTGCCCAGGGCCGAAAGGAAGAAAAAAGAATCTCCTGTGGTAACCCCCGGGTGCTCCAGCAGCCAGTTATAAAGATGTATATACTGCCCGGGGTCGGGTGTCATTCCCCTCCACTTTTCCCGGGCGCGTCCGGCAGGTCTGAGCCGGGACAGGCGGAGGCCCGCACCGTAATAGCCGGCCAGTTTAAGCATTTCGTCCAAACCTGAGACCGCATGCTTTGTGACCACACAGTTAACAGAAACCGTTACATTAACCTTTCTGAGTAATTCCAGCGCCTCCACGGCCCTGTAAAAACTCCCTTGACCCCGCAGGGGATCGTTTATCTCAGGGAGCCAACCGTCCAGGCTGACCTGTACCCTTAAACCCCGGTCCGCTATTTGCCGGGCTGTGCTTTGGTCGACCAGCGTACCATTGGTACTGAATTGAACGTACACACCTTTTTTCATGGTGTAGTCCACAATATCAAAAAAACGGGGATGAAGCAGCGGCTCTCCGCCCCCGATATTGACATAGAAAACCCTCATCTCCGCAATGTCGTCGATGAAGCGAAATATTTCATTAATGCCCAGTTCTTCGTCGGTATTCTGCCTTCCGCCTCCCGCCAGGCAGTGGTCGCATTTAAGGTTGCAGGCGGAAGTTATCTGCCAGGTCAGGCATACAGGGGCATTAAGCCGTTTCGTTGACGCGTTCAATTTCACGTATTATCCCCAACTCTTCCAGGCGGTGGAGTATTTGTTTTATACTGCCTGCACCCGTATTTATTGCGCCTTTTTCCCCAGACAACATCGCACCGATTTCACCGACGGTTCCTTTTCCGGCCAGGGATAAAAGCTCCATGGCCAGGGGGGATTTGATAAAATGAAGCCTGTCCCCCTCACGCTGGTATACAATGCCTCCGAACTCCTCCAGCCTGAATTTTACATCAGGGCAAAGAGCGTAAACGCTTTCTAGGTGCATGCCCTTCCCCCATCCACCAGCAGGTTATGGCCGGTGACAAAGCGGGAATCATCCGATGCCAGCCACAGGGCGGCCGCCGCAGTGGCTTCG
>CBEULQ010000101.1:0-7247 GCA_965543975.1 uncultured Desulfocucumis sp.
GGTCCCCAAAAATAGTGAAAGGTTGTGGTTAAGTGTTATTAACCGCCGAATTTTTTTGGAGGCTATTCGAGGCAACAGGCTCTGTTAGTGCTTATATGATTTACCGCAAACTTGCACTTCACTAATTAAAGTGCAAACAAGCCACTGAGTTTGTTGAGTAAGGAATAGGATGCGTGTAGTAAGTGGTATATTTATTTCAATAGTCTCTGTTTTAGGTAATCTTCTAAAAGTGCAGATGTTTACAATTTAATGCATGGTTCTTCTGCAGTCTGAAATTTTTATTCTGCGGAAGAATGCGTGTATAATATTGTTTACTGAACAATAATGCCAACGGTTGTGAAGGGGACCAGTAGAGGGATGGCTCCTTACAGGGAAGAAAGGCCGCGATTGAAAGCCTTTCCAAGGGATGTGCCCCGTCGAATTCGCCCCTGAACCGCAGCTGAAAGCGCCCCGGCGTCAGTAGGTGTAGCCGGCTTCCCTCCGTTAAAGGGGAGCGGGTATCCGGTTTAAGCAACATGAACCGCGTACCCGGATGAGTCTATGGCGCCTTTTTAAAAGCCAGGTTGAAAATTAGGGTGGTACCGCGGTAAGATCCGTCCCTTGGGGGGCGGTTTTAATATTTTATGGGCATAATACGGCGTATGGGAGGAGTGAGCGCAATGCAAAAGCAGTTGCGTGAAATGGAAGCCACTGTTTTGGAGAAATTGAAGTCGGCCGCCGATATGGAAGAGTTGAATGAAATCCGGGTGCGTTTTCTGGGGAAAAAGGGAGAGTTGACCGGGGTGCTCAGAGGCATGGGTGCTTTGTCCCCGGAGGAAAGACCGGTTATCGGGCAACTGGCCAACGAGGTCAGGGCCAGGGTAGAGTCCGAACTGGAAAAAAGAATGTCCCAGTTGAAAGCCATGGAAAGGAATGTAAAGCTGGCCCGGGAGGTTGTAGACGTGACCCTTCCAGGCACCGTGTTTGACACCGGCGGTCTTCACCCGCTGACCACGGTTGCCCGTCAGATTGAAGATATTTTTATCGGCCTGGGGTTCTCCGTGGCCGAGGGTCCTGAAATAGAGCTTGACTACTACAATTTTGAGGCGTTGAACTTGCCCAAGGATCATCCCGCCAGGGATATGCAGGACACTTTTTTCATCAGCCCGGAAGTGCTGCTGCGCACCCATACCTCCCCTGTGCAGGTCAGAACCATGGAGCGTACAGCTCCAGGTCTTCCGGTGAAAATTATCGCTCCGGGGAAGGTATACAGAAGGGACGACGACGCCACTCACTCGCCCATGTTCCACCAGGTGGAAGGGCTGGCCATAGACAGGCGCATAACCTTTGGAGACCTTAAAGGTGTTTTGCAGGTTTTTGCCGAGCAGATGTTCGGGCCGGAGACAAAAACCAGGTTCAGACCTAGTTTCTTCCCATTCACCGAGCCCAGCGCCGAGGTTGACATCTCTTGTGGCATGTGCGGCGGCAAAGGGTGCAGGGTATGCTCCCACACCGGCTGGCTGGAGATTCTGGGCTGCGGCATGGTGCACCCCAGGGTGCTGGAAATGTCCGGGTACAACTCCGAGGAAGTCACCGGCTTCGCCTTCGGTATGGGCGTGGAGAGAATAGCCCTGCTGAAATACGACATAGACGATATGCGGTTGCTGTTTGATAATGACATGAGGTTTTTGGAGCAGTTTTAATTTTCAGGAGTCAGGAGTCAGAAGGGGAGAACGGTTTATCGTCTCGGGGCATTTAAGAATTCTGGATACCTTTATAAGACAGTATAAGACTGGGGACGGTTCCTTGTCTTAACAAGAGTTTTTGGAACAGTTTAGCCAGTATTTTTATAAATAAAGGCAATCGACTGGCCGCTCTGGCGGTTATTGAGGAGGATACTAGATGCGCGTTTCTTATAAATGGCTGAAAGAGTATGTGGACGTAACGGTTTCGCCGGGGGAACTGGCGGACCGTCTCACCCTGTCCGGCATAGCAGTGGAAGGGGTACACGAGCCGGGCGCCGGCATAGAAAAGGTATATACCGGTAAAATACTGAATATAGAGCCCCACCCCAACGCGGACCGTCTTACGGTATGCAGCGTAACCACAGGCGGGCCGGAGGCTATTCAGATAGTCACCGGGGCTACCAACATCAGGGCGGGCGACGTGGTGCCGGTGGCGGTGGAGGGAGCCCACCTTGCCGCCGGGCTGGTTATCAAAAAATCAAAACTGCGGGGAGTCGAGTCCAGGGGAATGCTCTGTTCCGGCCAGGAACTGGGGCTGGACCCCAAGACTATGCCTGCTGACCAGGCCCACGGCATTATGATACTTCCCCCGGAAACTTCCCTGGGGTTGGACATCAAACCCGTATTAGGGCTGGATGATGCTATTTTGGAGTTGGATCTGACCCCCAACCGGGGTGATGCCATGTCCATGGTGGGGGTTGCCAGGGAGGTTGCCGCCCTGCTTGGCCAAAAGCTACGCCTTCCGGATATTGACGTTGATGAAACGGATGAAAGCATCGACGGCAGGGTTAAGATCGATATAAAAGACACCGAACTGTGCCGCCGTTACGTAGGAAAATTATTTACCGGCCTTAAAGTGGGTCCATCCCCCGGCTGGATGCAGGAAAGGTTAAGGGCCGCCGGGGTAAGGCCCATAAGCAATATTGTGGATATAACCAACTATGTGATGATGGAACTGGGACAGCCTCTGCACGCTTTTGACTACGACACCCTAAGGGAGGGGCACATCATCGTCCGCAGGGCGGAGGACGGGGAAGTTCTGGTTTCCCTGGACGGCGTGGAGCGGCGTTTGAACAGCGACATGCTGGTGATTGCCGACCCGGGCGGGCCGGTGGCGGTGGCCGGGGTGATGGGCGGCCTGGCTACGGAGGTTACCGAAAACACCCGTAACGTTTTGCTTGAATCCGCCTGGTTTAATCCCATCAGTATCAGGAAGACATCCAGGGTATTGGGGTTGCGCTCGGAATCTTCCTCCCGGTTTGAAAAGGGCATTGATTTGACCGGATGCCACAGGGCGGCCCGGAGGGCGGCCAAACTGCTGGCAGAAATGGGAGCCGGGCAGGTGGCTTCCGGCGTCGTGGATAATTATCCGGTGCCCCACGTGCCCAAAACCATAGTTTTGAGACCTGAAAGAATTGAACATCTGGTGGGAACAGAAATAAATCCCGATGCCTGCCGGGAGATACTTAACGCGCTGGAATTCGGCGTTCAGAAAAACGATCAGGGGCTTATGGTGACGGTTCCGGGGCACAGGCCCGATGTTTCCCTCGAGGTAGACCTTATAGAGGAAGTTGCCAGGCTGCACGGTTACAATCTGGTTCCCACCACCCTTCCTTACGGCCCCACCACCCAGGGGGCCAGGACCAGGGAGCAGTCCCTGGCCATTGCGGTTAAGGACAGGATGGCGTCCCTTGGTTTCCGCGAGGTTGTAACATACAGCTTTACTTCGCCGGATGTTTTCAATAAAATCAACCTGGCCGGTGACAGCCCGCTGCGCGGCGCCATGCCGTTGCAGAACCCACTCAGCGAGGAGCATTCCGTGATGCGTACCGTCATGCTGCCCGGGCTATTGGATGTGTTGCGCAGGAACGCCAACAGGAGGGTGACCAGTCTTTCCATTTTTGAACTGGGTAAAGTATACCTGCCCCAAAGGGATGCCCTTCTGCCGGACGAGAGGCAATTGCTGGCCGCCGCGGCAATGGGCCGCACCTCCAGGGGATGGAATAAACCTTCCCTGGAAAAGGATTTCTATTATATAAAGGGAGTGCTGGAGTCCCTACTGGCCCAGTCCGGGGTTTCCGGGGCATCATTCGAACCATTGAAGGATGATCCCTCCTACCATCCTGGCCGCGCCGCAAGGTTGACCGCAGGCGGTCAATTGCTGGGCGTGCTGGGGGAAGTACACCCCGACGTGGTGGAAAAATACGAACTTAGCGGCCGGGTGGTGGCAATGGAGATTGATTTCGCCATTCTGGCCTCGATGACCGGAAAAGCCGGCAAATACAAGCAGATACCCCGCTTCCCCGGCATTGAAAGAGATCTGGCGGTGGTGGTTGAACTCCGGGTGCCGGTAAGGGAAATAATCGGGGTTGTCAAAAAATCCGGGGGCAATTTACTACGCCAGGTTGAACTGTTCGACGTATATCAGGGCGAGCAAGTGCAACAGGGTTTCCAGAGTCTGGCCTTTTCACTTACCTTCAGGGCGGATGACAGAACCCTCACAGATGACGAGGTTGCCGGTCCTATGAACGCCATCCGGGAGAATCTGGCCGGAAAGTTTGGAGCGCAGTTAAGAAGTTAGCCAGGCGCAGTTTTTCAACGGCCGTATAGCAAAATTATGGAGACTAGGCAGGATAATGCAATCTTTATGCCGAAATAACCACTGTTAAACCCATGGGGGGTGTTTCCATGTCCGGTGAGGTTAACAGGGTGGTTGTGGATATTTTCGATATTCAATACAATTTAAAAGGAGAAGAGCCTGTAGAACACCTGGAGGAACTGGCGTCCATGGTTGACAGGAAAATGAGGGAGATCAACTCCCGCAACCCGCGGTTAAATATGTCCCAGACGGCCGTACTTGCCGCGCTTAATATAGCTGACGATTACCTGAAGCTTAAGGAAAGCGTTAACTTTGGGGAAGTGTCGCATCAGGGATCCGATGAGGAATAAAATAATGCGTTTTTCCGGCTCTTCCTCTGCGGGGGAAGAGCTTTATTGTTGCACGATAAAAATGTTTGAATTATCGGGTAAAGTCTATTCCCCGGGTTTGGGGGAAATGATAAGGAGTGTCCCCAACTTATGAATGTCCCTAATTTATGTCTTGAGGTGTCTTTCTTGCATAATATGGAAATTGCCTGGTCTTTTTATGAACTGGCTGACCTCCTGGAGTTTAAGGGCGATGATTATTTCAAACTCAGGGCCTACCGTAATGCCGCCAGAACCATTGCGGGACTGCCGGAGCCGGTGGAGGAACTATACAGGGGAAAAAAGCTGGCAGCGGTGCCGGGAATCGGCAAAAACATACTGGCAAAAATAGGAGAGCTTATAACCACAGGCAAGATGGAAAAGCTGGAAAGGCTTCGCCGGGAAATTCCCGGGGGACTGCTGGAAATCATGGCTCTCCCGGGAGTTGGGGCAAAGCGTGCCAAGATATTTTACGAGCAACTTGGTGTCGCCAGCCTTGATGAACTGCTCCAGGCGGCCAGGGACCACAGGGTCAGGTCGCTGGCGGGAATGGGCACCAAAACCGAGCTGGAAATAATAAGGAATATTAATTTACTGCGCAACCGCTCAGACAGTTTTTTGCTGGGTCTGGCAAGGCAGTTGGCGGATGAACTGACCGGGTTTATAAAAATGCTTCCGGAGGTGGAACGGGTTGATGTGGCCGGCAGCGTGCGCCGCTGGCGGGAGACGGTTGGCGACCTGGATATTCTGGTGGCCTCAAAGGACCCCGGACAGGTGCTGGACGCAGTGGCCGTACACCCCAGGACCAGGGAAATACTGGAGAGGAAGCAGAATATAATTAAGGTGGCCACATGGTGGGGAATCCCGGTGGAAGTGGTGGTGGTGAGTCCGGAACAATTCTGGTTCGCCCTGCTCTGGAACACCGGGAGTAAAAAACACCTGGGCGAATTAATAAATTTAAGCCTGACGAAGGGGCTTAAAATGGAGCCGGCGGGGCTTCACAGTGACAGCGGCGAGGTAATCAGCCCCGGCTCCGAAGGGGATATATACAACTTGCTGGGTCTCCAGTACATACCTCCTGAACTTCGGGAAGGCAGGGGTGAAGTGGAATTGGCGTCCACCTATGCACTGCCGGAACTTCTGGAAACCGGTGACATCAAGGGAGATTTGCACTTGCACAGCAACTGGAGTGACGGCGGCAACTCCATTGAAGAAATTGTGGCCCGGGCCAGGGAGAAGGGCTATAGTTACGTTGCCATAACCGACCACTCCCAGTCGTTAAAGATAGCCCGGGGGCTGACCCCGGAGAGGCTGGAGGAACAGTACGGTCTGATCGACGGACTTAACGGCGAAAACACCGACTTTACCGTGCTAAAGGGAATTGAGGTGGATATACTGGCCAAGGGCGGGTTGGACTTGCCCGACCAGGTGCTGGAAACCGCTGATGTGGTGGTGGCTTCGGTGCACAGCGGCTTTAAACAGGACGCGGAAACCATCACCTCACGCATACTTCAGGCTGTGGAAAGCGAACATGTGGATATAATCGGCCACCTTACCGGGAGGATGCTGGGGCAGCGGGAAGGCTACGCCGTGGACGTGGAGCGGGTGCTGGAAGCAGCCGCCAGACACGGCAAAATAATGGAAATCAACTCATCTCCGGACCGTTTGGACCTTAACGATGAGAATGTCCGGCTGGCCCGGGAATACGGGGTTAAAATTGCCATTAACACCGATGCCCACGACCTGAAGCGCATGGACGAAATGGAATACGGCGTGGCCACCGCCCGGCGGGGAGGGTTGGAATCCCGGGACGTTGTGAATGCCCTGGATCTGCCGGAGTTATTGAAAATATTGCGCAGATAAACAGGGGCAAAACCGCTGCAAGTATACAGCACTTTAAATCAAAAGTTATTAAAGATAGATGAAAAACTACCCCGGTAGAATAGGTGAAAGAAAGTGAAACATATATTGCCAAGGGAGTTTTACGCCAGGGACACCACCCTGGTGGCAAAGGAACTGCTGGGACAGGTGCTGCTGCACGATACCCCGGAGGGTCTGGCCGCCGGACGGATTGTTGAGACCGAGGCCTATATCCAGAACGATCCGGCCTGCCACGCCAGCCGGGGGATGACCCCCAGGAACAGCGTGATGTTCGGTTCTCCGGGGCATGCCTATGTGTATATCATTTATGGTATGCATTTCTGTTTTAATATCGTAACCGCCGCTAAAGGGGTGGGAGAAGCCGTACTCATTAGGGCACTGGAACCATTGGAAGGCATTCCTCTTATGCAAGAAAGGCGGGGGAAGGAAAGGCTTAAGGATCTATGCCGGGGCCCGGCCATGCTGGTGCAGGCCCTGGGTATAAGTAAAGAGAACAATGGCGACGATATCGTGGGAGGAAAGCTCACCGTCTGCAGAGGCGAATTTGTTAGTGAGGATAGAATTATCACCACCACCAGGGTGGGCATCACCCAGGGAGCAGATTTGCCGCTCAGGTTTTATATAAAGGACAATATATATATATCCCGGAAATAGAATAAATCAAGATATAAAAGAGTT
>CBEULQ010000102.1:0-7246 GCA_965543975.1 uncultured Desulfocucumis sp.
TTTTAGCCACATCCGACGGTATACCGGCCAGGTCGGGCAAAAATCCTCTCTCCGCCGTTAGGGGAACATAATAAGGCACTGCGCCTGCCAGTATGGCCCCGCCGGCATATACCGGGTAGGCGGGATCGGGAACCAGCACCGTATCACCGGGGTCCAGGTAGCACCATGATATGTGTCCGATTCCCTCCTTGGAGCCTATCAGAGATACAATCTCGGTTTTGGGGTCAAGTTCCACCCCGAACCTCCGGCTGTACCAGTCTGCTACCGCCTGGCGAAAATTAAGCATTCCTACGGACGAAGGGTACTGGTGATTGGCCGGGTTTTTAGCTTCCCTGCTCAATTCCTCTATGATGTAATCCGGAGTGGGCATATCCGGGTCGCCAATACCCAGGCTTATAATATCCACTCCTTCCGCCCTTTTCTGAGCAATCATCCTCTCAATGCGGGCGAAAAGATATGGCGGCAGGTTCTTAATCCTCTGTGCTTCGGTAAATTTCACGATAGCATGCCTCCTAGACGCAGATTTTCAACATTATCATTTCAACCGTTCCTTATTACTTTACTCCAACGGGTAGTCTCCAGTAAATACCTTCCTGGCCGGTCCTGTCATGTATACATGATTATTGTCGGACCATTCTATTTCCAGCGGGCCGGCCTGCAGGTGTACTTTTACCTTCCTGCCGGTATAGCCGTTCAAGCACGAGGCCACTCCCACCGCGCAGGCACCGGTTCCGCAGGCCATAGTGAATCCCGCTCCCCTTTCCCAGACCCTCATGATTACCTCGGTTTGGCTTACCACCTGAACAAATTCAATATTTGCCTTCCGGGGAAAGGACGGGTGAACTTCCAGCTTTGGTCCCAGTTCGAAAAGGGGAACCGCATGGACGTCATCAACAAAAATTACGCAGTGGGGGTTGCCCATCGAAACCGCGGTTATGTTGAAAATTTTCCCTTCGTGTTCCAGCGGTTCGTTGACCACCCTGCCGGGCGGTCCCAGCATGGGAATCTCGGACCGGTTCAGTCTCGGCTCACCCATATCTACTTTAACCATGGCAACTTCATCATCTTCAACTATTATTTCCGGCAGTATAATTCCGGCCAGGGTCTCCACCTTTACCTGCCTCCGGGGCACAATTCCGCTGTCGTAAACATATTTGGCCACGCAGCGGATGCCGTTGCCGCACATTTCGGGCTCGCTTCCGTCTGAGTTTATTATTTGCATGTATATATCGGCTTTATCGGACTTTTTAATAAGAATTAATCCATCCGCCCCCACACCGAAATGCCTGTGGCAGACATCCCTGGCCAGCCCTGTTAATTCTTCCCGGTTTTCCGGAAGACCGGATTCTTCCATGGCATTAACAATTATAAAATCATTGCCCAGACCATGAAATTTTACGAATTTAATTGCAACCACCCCCGTAAACACCTTCAGGTGTGCCATAAGGCACACCTTCTTCTTTCCCTAACAAATACTCTATTTCCTGCTTTTCTACACCTTTAAGTACATTATATTATGCCCAAACCTTTCCCTTGCCCACCTGAATGCCAGCACAATTACCACCGGAAGAGCGCTTGCCGCCATTATCAATCCCCAATGGTGTAATTGCAGAGGCACGGTATGAAACAGGGGGTTTAAATGGGGCAGGTAAGTTACTGCAAGCTGAAGCGCCAGCACAGCAACGGCAGCGGTCATAAGCCACTGATTTGCCGGGGGCAAGAATTCCCCGCCAGCTTGGTATTCAGTACGGCATGTAAATGTGCAAAACAATATCATAAGCACCATGGCGTTTAACGCTGCCGTCCTGGCCCCATCCGGCTCCGCAGGGCTGCCGCCGTAGAGCAGGTAAAATACCGCCAGGGCCGCCATTCCTGAAGCAAACCCCACGGCGGCAACCTTACGGGCAGCAGCTATGTTTAATATGTCGGCTACTTTTTCAGGCGTCCCGAAAAGCAGCCTTTTGTCCGGCGGGTCCATACCCAGGACCATAACAGGAAGCCCTCCGTATAACAAACCCAGCCAGAGTATCTGTACAGGCAAAAAGAGGGGCGGATAGCCAGTCAGAACCGCAGTCAGCATTACCAGTAACAGTGACAAACCGCATGACAGCAGGTAGATTAAAATTTTTCGCACATTGCGGCACATCCCTCTGGACTCTTCCACCGCATCGGCGAAAGAACTGAAACTGCCTCCCCGGAGCACCATGGATGAGTTGCATATAAGTGCGGGGGCGGCGCGGCTTTCCATAGCTATGCCCACATCAGCCTCTTTAATAACCGGGATGTCGGCCACCCCTTTACCGGTGCAGGCCACCACATGGCCTAATTGTTTAAGAACCCTGATAATACGGAGTTTCCGGCAAGGATCAACCCGGGCGAATATGATTCCTTTTTCCAGTTCCAGCGCCAGTTCCCCGTCATTCATTTCATCCATCCGATCTCCGGTGATGATGCTGTTAGTGGGCCCCCAGAATCCTGCTTCCGCCGCCAGCGTCCGGGCGGTTAGCGGGTGCTCCCCGGTTGCCAGCACAGCTTTTACGCCGGCCTTCTTAAGTCCATACAGGGCAGTGGCCGCAGCAGGGTCCGGAATGTCGCTAATGGCTGCAAACCCCAGGAAAGTCAGATTACTTTCCACAATTTCCGGTTCATTGACATTAATATCCTCCGTCATTTCCCGGCAGGCCAAGGCCAGCACCCTCAGCCCGCGAACCGCCACCCCTGAGATTTGTTTGAACAATTCTTTCCTGTCCTCCGGGCTCATAGGGACAGGCACCCCTCCATTATAAAGACGTATGCACCTGCCCAGCAATTCCTCTGGGGCGCCCTTTACATAAGCGGTTACGTTACCCTGATTTCCCCGGCATATAACCGTCATGCGCCTTCTCTCCGGATCAAAGGGTATTTCATGCACCCTGCTTTCCTTCTGCTCCAGTTTTTCCCTCCAGACACCGCCCCTGGCGGCCATTACCAGCAAGGCTCCCTCGGTGGGGTCCCCGAGAATACCCCACTGCCGGGAATTCAAACCCTTCCCGATATCACGGAATAGTCCTCCTATGGTGATTTCACCCCTATGCAGAGTTGCATTGTTGCACAGGGCGGCAGTTTTTAATAAAAGATGCAACTCCGGGCCCTTTAAAAGCTGTTTGTCATATTTCAATGTCCCCCTGGGATCATAACCTTCTCCTTCCGCCTCTACTTCAGCGCCTCCCACCAGAACCCGGCGAACCATCATTATATTGCGGGTAAGGGTGCCTGTTTTGTTTAGGCAAACCACTGTGGCGCCGGCAGTTTTTTCAACAGCGGATATCTCCCGGACCACCACACCGCGGCGGAGCATCCTCATCAACCCAAGTCCCAGGGAAAAATTCACCACCGCGGGCAGCCCCCCGGGCACTGCAGCGGCGGCAAGACTTAAACCGGTCAACAGCATCAGATAAACATCCTGCCCCCGGTATATGCCTATAGCCGTAACGGCCAGGCATGCCATCAGACCGGCATAAAAAATTATCAGGCCACGGAAAGCCAAAAAGTTCTGCATATGCGCATGTTCATCTTCCAAACCGCCGTTTACTCCGGCGGCAAGTCCCATTTCGGTGAGCATCCCGGTGGCCACCACCACACCCCTGCCCCTGCCGCCGGACACCACCGTGCCCCCAAAAGCCATGTTCCGGTGGTATCCCCTGGAATCATCCGTGGATTCCGCATTCTCTGACTTTTTAACTGGGCCGGTGTCACCTGTTAGAACCGCTTCCACGGTTTCCAGCCCGTTGGTCCGGATAAGCCGCAGGTCAGCCGGAACAATATTCCCCTGTTCCAGTATAACCAGGTCACCGGGTACAATTAATTTTGCCGGCACTACACTTTCCTTTCCGTCACGGAGCACCCTGGCCAGGGGAACTATTGTTTCTTTTGCCTGCAGCATAATTTTTTCAGTGCGGTATTCCTGTATAAACCCGGTCACAGCGCTTAGCAGGGCCATGGCCATTACTGCCGCCGCCCCGGCATATTCCCCTGTAAACCCGGTTAAAGCCGCCACCACAAGCAAAGCAGAAAGTTTTATATCCCTGAATTGATCGATAAAAATCTGTCCGGCGTTTAACTCCGGTTCTTTTCTTAGCTCATTGGCGCCGAACCTGGCCAGCCTGTCCACCGCCTCCTTTTCCTCCAGCCCCTTGGCCGGATCGGAGCGAAAAACCTCCAGCACCTCCTCCGAGGTCATTAAATGCCATTTTCCGGCCACCTCAACCACTCCTAAGTTAAGCGTTTTAGTTTATATAGTACATTGATATGAACAATGGAGTGGAAAAAATAACCTTTAAATTATAGAAAGGGATTTAAAAAGCTGCCGAAACCAGCCGGCAGCTTTTTCACGGAGAAAATAGGGGTACATGTATTTAAATTTGCGATATTTTTTTATGTGGCTACATTTCCACGTTCCGCGAAGGCCTCCGGCACGTTTCAATCTGCCGGCTGCGGAATTCCGACGGGCTAATTCCCTCGCGCTTTTTAAACACCGATGTAAAATAACTGTTGTTTTTAAACCCCACGGCTACGGCCACATCATCAATGGATTGGTCAGTGGAAAGCAGAAGGCGCTTGGCTTCCAGCAGGCGCACCTTTGTGAGAAAATCCGTAAAGCTGGTACCCGTTTTCTGCTTAAACAGACGGCTTAAATAGGCCTGGTTCAGATGCACCATGTCTGCCAGGAGATGCAGGGAAACTTCATTGGCGTAATTCTCTCTGATATACTGCTGGACCCGATGGATCACAATCTGGTCAAAATTTACGCTGCTCCGGTAAAGACGGTCAAACTCGCGGACCATCCACCGTCCCCAGCGCAGCATGTCACCGGTGCCGGAAATATCGATTATTTGCCTGCCGAGTTCATTTTTCAGGTTGTGCAGTTCCCCGGCGAACAGGTTGCTTTGCTGAAGGTCCTGGAATACTATGACCAGAACCTCCCAGGCAAACCATCTTACCAGCGCGGCTTCCGGCTTACCTGAAACGCTTTCCATCCACCGGTCCGCCAGCCGTGACCATCTGTCTGCGGCTTGCGCCGGGTTGCCGGAAATTATCTCACCGGCAATCTCCCGGACCCCAGGAGGTATAACGGGCATTTCTCCCGGAGGCAGGATGGATTCGTGACGGGATGCTTCAAGCCTGTTTATAACACCGCGCAGGGTCTCGTACAATTCATCCGGCTGTACCGGTTTCAGCAAAAAATCCGCCACCCCTATTTTGATTGCTTTCTGTGAATAGGTGAAGCGGTCATACGCTGTTAAAATGATTATGGAGGCATTGGGCAATTGCTCCCTTATTTGCCTGGCTGCCTCCAGGCCGTCCATACCCGGCATTCTGATGTCCATTACCATTATTTCCGGCCGGTTCGCCAGGGCCAGTTGCACCGCCTCCCGGCCGCTGCCGGCCTCATATATATTGCCCAGGGGAAGGCCGCTTTTTTCCAGCAGGTGCCGCAAAACTTTCCTTTCCAGCGGCTCATCCTCGGCAATCAATATGTCAAACAACCCGTTCACTGCCCCCGTCACCTTCCCTAAACCTCAGTTCCACCACCGGCAGGCTCATTATAACCCTGGTGCAACCGGGTTTACTGTCTATGCCCAATCCGTAATGCTCATTATAATACAACTGCAGCCGCCTGTGCACATTACGCAGGCCCAGCCCGGCCCCACCGCCGGCACGGCCGGAGAGCCCCTGGATTGTCTCCCCCGGAGGCCCCGCAAAAAACGCATTAAGCCTGTCAAGTACATCTGCGGAAAAACCGGGCCCGTTGTCCGTAACGCAAATCACCATATCAGAACCCTTCCGGACGGCGCTGATATTAAGCGTTCCGTCCGCCTCCCGGAACTCCAGGCCATGAACGCAGGCGTTTTCCACCAGGGGCTGCAGGGTCAGGCAGGGAACAGGCACCTCCAGCAATTCCGGCTGCACATTTATTTCCACCTGTATTTTTTCACCAAAACGCATTTTTTGTATCGACAGGTAATTCTTCACATAATCCAGTTCTTCACGCAGGGAGACCAGATCCCCCCGGTCGTTGAAATTGTATCTTAGCAGGCCGGTCAGGGCATATAGGGTACTCTGGGCCTTTTGGTTTTCCCCCAGTATAACCAGGCCGGTGATGGTATTTAGGGTATTGAACAGAAAATGCGGCTTAATCTGTGCCTGCAGGTTTTTCAATTCCGCCATGCGCAGGGCGTTTTCCATCTCCGCCCTGTTTTTTGCCTCGTGCATAAGCTTCAGTTTTTCCCTGGTGCGGGTTTCCCTGATCTGGTGAAAATAGATCAGCTCCGCGATGGAATTTACCACATAACTGATTAACTCCACAGTGGCCCGGCATTTTTCCTGGGTTACCACCTGCACCTCCAGAAATGACTTGGTGAGTTCCCGGGAATCAAAACCCAAATCCCTGGTCGCCTGCAGCATTTGCTCCAGCGCCTTCCCGTCGGGCTGCTCCAGGCGCATCTGGCCCGCGGTAATGGTACCGCAGAATTTACCGTCTATCAATATGGGTACTGCCACCAGCAAAATCCCGGCATGACACTTGCATACACTGGCCTGTCCTGTGGCTGACGCCATAAAACCAACCTCTGCGTTTGATTTGATGCAACGGCGAAGGCCTTCCGGGTGCATGCGGATGGTGCGGCAAAAACCGTAAAAGAAGTCGTGCTCAACCAGAGGATAGCCTCTGGCATCGTTAATGTCGATGGTAATATCCGTAGCCCTGGTAAAAACCTCTATTATTTTCAAAAACTTTTCCTGGTCCACCAGAAGCAGCGGATTACCTTTGGAGTCGGCCACATTAACCCCTCCCCTAATGACACCTGTCCCGACCTGTCATGCCTTTTTCAAATACTCCTAACAACATGATATACCCCCGCAAACAATGTCGCAATGGAACAAAGCCCCATTTTTTATTGCCTTCATTTCTCTGTTTGCTGCTTCAGAAATTATCAATGATGAGACCGCCTGATATTAATTTTATATATAGGTTATGAAAAACAACAAAAATTCACAAGAATAAATAAAAATATTATTAACGCAGCCGTAATCGGGTAAATAAATCTCAAAAACAAATCATCAGAGTGTCTTACTAAAATTGTCGGAATATTTATAATTAAAGATAAAATTTATTTTATCAATCTCTAACGAAAGGTGTTGTTAAGTATGGAATCATTTTCGGCCATTATCGGAGAAGTAAACGGTTTTGTATGGGGTCCGTGGATGC
>CBEULQ010000103.1:0-7226 GCA_965543975.1 uncultured Desulfocucumis sp.
ATTACATTAAAAATTGCTAATAAAATACCAACCCTTTTCCGGGTTGGTATTTTATTATATTTATTTTCTACACAGACTATTTTACAGTGATGTAGTCCTCACCAACGATTTTCTGGCCATCGGGGCCCAGCACAAAGTCGATGTAATCCTTGGCGGCGCCGGAGGGCTCGCCTTTGGTCAGGTAGAGGAAAGGCCTGCTTACTTTATAGGTTCCGGCCTTGACATTGTCCACGGTGGGCTCTACGCCATCATATTTAACACCCTTTACCTCTTCATTCAAAAAGCCCAGGGAAAGGTAACCGATTGCATTTGCATCGCCGGCAACGGTCTGGCGAACAGAACCGTTGGAAGCCTGGGTTACAGCTTTGTCGGTAATCTTGGCTTCTTCGCCCATTACCATTTCTTCAAAAGCGCCCCTGGTGCCGGAACCTGCCTCACGGGTAACTACGTTAATAGCGGCGTCTGCTCCGCCAACTTCCTTCCAGTTGGTGATTTCGCCGGCGAAAATTTTCTTTGCCTGGTCAGCAGTTAAATCAGTTAAAGCGTTTTTCGGGTTAACTACAACAGCGATGCCGTCAATGGCTATTTGATGAGTAACAAGACCGAGGCTTCCTTCACTATCCTTCAGTTTACGGGATGAGGCACCGATTTCACAAATTCCTTCGCTGGCAGCTTTAACACCCTGGGAAGAGCCGCCGCCCTGAACGTTAACGGTAACGTTGGGGTTCTTTTCCTGGAACGCTTTGGCCAGTTCATCAGACAAAGGCTGTACAGAAGTAGATCCTGCAATGGTGATTGACTGCTTTTCAGCAGTGCCTTCCGGGGCCTTGTCTCCCTCTTTCTTCTCTTCCGCTCCGCCGCCGCAGCCTGCCACTACCATGGCCAGAACCAGCATAGCAGCTGCCAGAATCATCCATTTTGACCTCTTCATTAATTAAATTCCTCCCTCAACCTTAATATAATTTTTATATATTTTAAGTAGCCCGTGGCTACATATCTTTCCCATGCCGGATCAGCCTGTTTTATTGTAGATACTATATGTAAAAAAATACATCCATTAGTGTTAGCCTATTGTAATGATATGTTTAAATTTATATTAAGCCCTGGCCTTGTCGCTAAACCTGTACCCTACCCCCCGCACTGTTTCAATATACTCGGGATTTGCAGGATCTCTCTCTATTTTTTGTCTTAAATATCTGATATGAACGTCAACAGTCCTGGTTTCCCTGATGGCGTCAAAACCCCAAATTTTTTCCAGCAGCACGTCCCTGCTGAAGACCCTGCCCGGATTGGACGCCAGCACCAGCAGTATTTCAAACTCTTTCGGAGACAGGTCCAGCCTTGTCCCTTCCACTATTGCCTCAAACCGTTCCGGACGTATAATCATGTTGTTATACTTGATTTCCTTTTCATTACCTGACTCAGGAGTTTTGTGGACATATTCCTGACGCCGCAGATTTGCTTTTACCCTTGCCAGCAGTTCCCGGGGACTAAAAGGTTTGGTGATATAATCGTCGGCCCCCATTTCCAGGCCGATTACCTTATCCATCAACTCGCTTTTAGCGCTAAGCATAATGATGGGAATAACCGCGGTTTTGGAATTTGCCCTGAGAGCGCGGCAAACTTCAAATCCGTCTTTATCAGGCATCATTATGTCCAGTATTATCAAGTCCGGCAAGTACTCCTGGGCGAGACTCAGTCCAGTCACGCCGTTACCGGCGGAAATTACCTTGAAATTCTCTTTTTCCAGGTTGAATTTCAAAAGCTCAACTATGTTGGCTTCGTCATCCACCACCAGTATTGTGGACATATATGACAGCCCCTTTCATCCCGTTGAATAAAGAATAAATATATTTTGTTAAAAGCACAAAAAGGTGATGTTAAAAATAAGTTACCCATCTTTAATTTTAAGTAAAAAAAACAGCCTCCGGCAAAGAGGCTGTTTTGGGGATCGCCAATTAACTTTTATAAAGGATAAAACTCCGAACCTTTTTCGGCCAGTTCCATGTCCACCTGGAGCTTCTTGGCCATTCTCTCTTTTAAAAATTTAGGGGCAACCTGCGGGAACAGAGCTACTGACACAATGTCCTCCGGCTTTTCCATGTAAGCCCCCACTTCATCCTTGGCCGCCGGCAGTTCAGGTTCGATTAAATCCGCCGGGCGTACGGTGATGGGTTCCTCGTCACCGATGATCTTCTTCCTTGCTTCCTCGTTTACCGGTGCGGGCGGCCTGCCGTAATAGCCGCGCATATAGTTTTTAACCTCGTTGGTGGCCATTTTATAGCGCTCTCCCAGGAGCACATTGATGGCGGCCTGGGTGCCCACAATCTGGCTGGAGGGGGTAACCAGGGGCGGGAATCCAAAATCCTCCCTGACCCTGGGGACTTCCGCCAGCACTTCCGGCAGTTTATGCAGGGCATTCTGTTCTTTGAGCTGGTTTACAAAGTTTGATATCATCCCTCCGGGCACCTGGTACTGGATAACGTTTGTATCCACGTTGCTGGAGGAGTTGTCGAACTGCGCGTAATTCTTTCTGACTTCCCTGAAATAATCCGAAATTTCGGTCAGCAGGTTGAGGTCCAGCCCGGTATCGTAAGGACTGTCTTTGAAGGCCGCCACCATTGTTTCAATGGCCGGCTGGGATGTCTGCAGGGCCATGGAGGATATGGCGCAGTCGATGACGTCTACCCCCGCCTCTGCGGCTTTCATGTAAGACATTGCGGCCATGCCGCTGGTATAGTGGCAGTGCAACTGAACGGGAATGCTCAGTGTTTCCTTAAGACCCTTGATTATATCATAAGCCGGGTAGGGAGCCAGAATGCCGGCCATGTCCTTCAGGCAGATTGAGTCGGCTCCCAGTTGCTCCAGTTCCTTGGCGGTGCGCATGTAAAAATCGTAATCATGCACCGGGCTTATGGTGTACACCACCGTGGCCTGAACATGGCCGCCCTCCTGCTTGGTGGTGTGTATGGCCCTTTCCATGTTGCGCACGTCGTTTAATGCGTCAAAAATCCTGAATATATCCATGCCGTTGTAAACGGCCTTCTTTATGAATTCGTCCAGCACGTCATCGGCATAGTGTTTGTATCCCACCACGTTCTGGCCCCTGAGCAGCATTTGAGTTTTGGAGTTTTTCAAATGCCTTCTTAAAACCCTGAGCCTTTCCCAGGGATCCTCGTTCAGAAACCTCATGCAGGAATCAAAAGTGGCTCCACCCCATACCTCAACGGAATGAAAACCAATTTGATCAATTTTTTCCGCTATTGGAATCATGTGCTCCAGGCGCATTCTGGTGGCCAGCAGCGACTGGTGGCCGTCACGCATGGTGGTGTCGGTTATTTTTACCCTGCGCTCATCTTTATTCATTTTCGTCCCCCCTCCTGGATGAAAGAAAATGTAAATTATAACGGATTAATTAACCCTCGATAACTTTCATTACCTTACGGACCGACTCAACGGATTTCGCAATGGCTACTTTTTCTTCCTCGGTGAGATCAACCTCAATAATCTTCTCCACGCCGTCTCCGCCGATTACTGCCGGCACGCCGAAATACATGTCCTTTTCGCCGTATTCGCCCTGCAGGTATGCTGCCACCGGCAGAATGCGTTTCTTGTTTTTAAGAATTGATTCAGCCATTTGTATGGTTGAAGCGCCGGGAGCGTAGAAGGCGCTGCCTGTTTTTAGGTAGTTAACTATTTCCGCGCCACCCTTACGGGTTCTTTCTACAATGGCATCTATTCTTTCCTTGGGTATCAGTTTCTCGATGGGTATTCCACCGGCGTAGCTGTACCTCACCAGGGGAACCATGTCGTCCCCGTGGCCTCCCAGCACAAATGCGCTTACGTCCTCAAAGGAAATGCCCAGCTCCAGGGCGATGAAGGTACGGAAACGGGCTGAATCCAAAACCCCGGCCATGCCGAATACCCTGCCGGGAGGGAATCCGCTGGCCTTTAAGGCCACGTAGGCCATCACGTCCAGCGGGTTTGTCACCACGATGATAATACCATTGGGTGAATATTTGGCTGCCTGTTCGGCGCATGAGCCGACTATTTTGGCGTTGGTGTTCAACAAATCGTCCCGGCTCATACCCGGTTTCCTTGCTATGCCGGCGGTAATAATAATAACGTCCGAATCAGCAGTATCCTCGTAATTGTTGGTGCCGTTAATATTGCAGTCATATCCTTCCACCGGTGCCGCTTCCATCAGATCCAGCGCTTTTCCCTGGGGAACGCCTTCCACCACGTCGATCAACACAATATCCCCGAGTTCCTTTGAAGCTGCCCAGTGCGCGCAGGTGGCGCCCACGTTGCCCGAGCCTACAACTGTTATTTTTTTCCTTCTCATGTTATGCCTCCTTATTACCCTATTACCACCAGTACATCGCCGTTGTTAACCGTTTGGCCTTTTTGCACCTTGACATCCTTGACCGTACCGGCCACCGGAGCGGTTATTTCATTTTCCATTTTCATGGCTTCCAGCACCAGCAGGGCGTCTCCCTGCTTAACCTGATCGCCCGCCTTCACTTTGATGTCATTGATATTGCCGGGCATCGGAGCGGTAACTGTACCTGTACCTCCCGTAGCCACAGGCTTTGGCGCCGCAGGGGCTACCTGTACAGGTGACGGGGCGGCCGCCGGCTGAGGCGCGGGTGGCGCCGCCGGAGGGGCCTGTACAGCTTTTGCCCTGGGGGCGGCATTTATTCCGGCTTCCTCTATTACCACCTCGAAGGGTTCCCCGTTTACAACAACTTTGTATTTTTTCATCCGGGTCAAACCTCCTCAAATTATTGATTACGACAATTTTGCAAATCAACCTGTGGGAGGCTGCTTGCAGTCATATCTAATATCTTTAAGCAGTTGTGTTACTCCGGTAATGTAAAATCCCTGTCCAGCATAATTTTAACAAGCCCGGACCTCATCCAGGGATTTTGTTTGCTTTTTCTGGTTATACCCGCAACCCTGTCTCCCGGCGCCAGCAGTCCGGCGGCGTTTAATGCCGCCGTTATGGCTGCCACCACTTTGGGGTTGATTTCATTTTTCGCTGGATTGGGAATCGCCATTGGTTTTCCCTCCTAAACGGGGATATTGCCGTGTTTTTTCTTCGGTCTGGACTCACGCTTGCTGGCGTATGTTTCCAGGGCGATAATAATCCTTTGTCTGGTATCCCTGGGATCGATAACGTCATCTACGTATCCCCGGGCACATGCAATATACGGGTTGGCAAATCTATCGCGGTATTCCGCTGTTAGTTTAGCCCTCATTTCCGGTGGGTTTTCCGCTTTTGCTATTTCATTGCGGTAAATTATGTTGACCGCGCCCTCAGGCCCCATAACCGCTATTTCGGCAGTAGGCCAGGCGAATACGGTGTCGGCCCTGAGGCTGCTGCTGCACATGGCCAGATAGGCGCCGCCGTATGCCTTGCGCAGTATAATTGTTATCTTGGGCACAGTGGCCTCGGAATAGGCATACAGCATTTTTGCCCCGTGTCTGATAATCCCGCCATATTCCTGGGCGGTGCCGGGCAGGAATCCCGGAACATCCATAAAGGTAACTATGGGAATATTGAAGCAGTCGCAGAATCTTACAAAACGACTGATTTTATCCGATGCGTTGATGTCCAGGCAGCCCGCCAGGTAATCCGGCTGGTTGGCGATAATGCCCACTGCCTGCCCGTTGACTCTGGCAAAGCCCACCACGGCGTTACGGGCAAAATAAGGTTGTACTTCTAAAAAGCTGCCGCCGTCCACCACCAGATTGATTATTTTACGCACGTCATATGAAAGGTTGGCAGCATCCGGAATTATGTTCACCAGTTCCTCGGCGTTGCCTTCAACTCCCGTAGGCTCGAAAACCGGCGGCTCCTCCAGGTTGTTGGAAGGCAGATAGCTCAGCAGTTGTTTTATGGCAGTAATGCAGTTATCTTCGTTTTCCGCAGCAAAGTGGGCCACGCCGCTGGTCTGGTTGTGAGTAATGGCGCCACCCAGGGTCTCCATGCTCACTTCTTCGCCTGTAACCGCCTTGATGACCTGTGGACCTGTAATAAACATCTGCCCGGTGTTCTTGACCATAAAGATAAAGTCGGTCAGGGCCGGAGAATATACAGCCCCTCCGGCGCAGGGTCCCATAATTACGGATATCTGGGGTATTACCCCGGAAGCTATGGTGTTGCGAAAGAAAATTTCCCCATATCCGTTCAGGGCGTCGACACCCTCCTGAATTCTGGCGCCGCCGGAGTCATTCAACCCGATAACCGGAGCGCCCACCTTCATGGCCTGATCCAGCACTTTGCAGATTTTGGCTGCGTGTATCCTGCCCAGTGAACCTCCGGTCACGGTAAAGTCCTGGGCGTAAACAAATATCTTGCGGCCGTCGATTTTACCATAGCCCGTGACTACACCCTCGCCGGGGTTTTTCAGATTTTTAATGTCGTCATCGCCGGCAAATGTATCGATTTCCACAAAAGTGCCGGCATCAAACAACATTTCAACGCGTTCCCGGGCTGTCTTTTTTCCTGAATCGTGCTGTTTTTCAATGCGTTTGGGACCGCCTCCTGCTTTAACGGTATCCCTTAAATTATTTAACTGTTCCAATTTCTCTTGCATGGACAAGGCAAATCTCCCCTTTTATTTTCGTTCGCACAACTCCACCAGTGTTCCGAAGGTGGATTTGGGGTGTAAAAAGGCTATGTTGGCTCCGCCGGCCCCACGGCGAGGCTTTTCGTCAATAAGCCTGACCCCCGCGTCTTTCAGTTGCTGCAGTTTTTCCTCCAGGTTTTCCACTCTGAAGGCTATATGCTGAATGCCCTCGCCGTTCTTTTCAATAAACCTTGCTATGGGGCCGTCCGGCGTGGTGGACTGCAGCAGTTCCACTTCACTGTCACCGGTGGGCAGAAAGGCCACCTTTACTTTTTGTTCCGCTACTTCTTCAATTTCTGTGACTTTAAGTCCCAGCATGTCCTCATAAAATTTGATGGCCGCGTCGATGTCTTTTACGGCAATACCTACGTGGTCTATCTTTTTGATCAACTTTTTTCGCCTCCTCATGTAAGACCGTTCCTAAAACTTTCGCCTGGCAGTTTACTCAGGCTCGCCGTCCAGTATTATTGGGGACATTCCTCTGTCCCCAAAGACATGCTCCATATGGAGGTGTGTCCCCTGACCTTTTAATGGAGGTGTGTCCCCTGACCTCTGACCCACCAGTACGCTCCGCGCTGGCCGTCTTCGCCT
>CBEULQ010000104.1:0-7216 GCA_965543975.1 uncultured Desulfocucumis sp.
AGTACGGCTGGATCAGTGCGGCTGGTCAGAGAGGCCAAGGCCAGGGGCTTAATGGTTACCGCCGAGGCTACCCCCCATCACTTCACCCTTACAGATGCTGCCGTGGAAGGTTACAATACCTCCACCAAGGTCAACCCGCCCTTGAGAGGTAAAGCGGACGTGGAGGCCATAAAGGAAGGGCTGGCGGACGGCACAATAGACGTAATTGCCACAGACCACGCTCCCCATACAATGGAGGAAAAGGACGTGGAATACGATCGCGCCCCATTTGGCCTGGTGGGGCTGGAAACCGCAGTGGGCCTGGTGTGGAGTGAACTGGTGGAGCCTGGGATAATTACACCGGCTGAAGCAGTGGCCAAAATGACCGTCAATCCAGCCCTTCTACTGGGTATTGAAAAGGATACCATCCGGCCGGGAGCGGTGGCCGACATTACAATAATCGACCCCTCTCTGGAGGAAACGGTGGACCCGGAAAACTTTGCCAGCAAGGGCAGGAATACACCCTTTGCCGGCAGGAAGCTTAAGGGTTTGCCGATGCTGACCATGGTGGGGGGCAAAATTGTATATTCAAAATTATTAGTTGGGGACATTCCTTCATGAAATTAAACAGCAGTACAAGGAGTCAGGAGTCAGCAAGAGGGAGTCAGCAAGAGAGAATATGTTCTAAATTCTGACTACTGAATTCTGAATACCTGAATTAGAGGTGTGTCCCCTTTCATAAGATATCTGCAAATATTGAAACAAAAATATCATGAAGTTTAATTTACGCTAAGGAGTTGAGTGCATAAGTGGACGCGATACTGGCTTTGGAGGATGGTTCGGTATTCAGGGGCAAAGCTTTCGGCGCCAGCGGGCAGCAGTGGGGAGAGGTTGTGTTCAACACAGGCATGACCGGCTACCAGGAAGTGCTTACCGACCCATCTTACTGCGGACAGATTGTGGTGATGACCTATCCGCTAATAGGCAACTACGGTGTGAACAAGGAGGATTTTGAGGCCAAACGCTCTTACGTGCGGGGTTTTGTGGTACGTGAGGACTGCGACAGGCCGAGCAACTGGCGGGTCAGCCACACCATCGGCGAATTTCTGTCCCGGGAGGGCGTAATAGGTATTTCCGGCGTCGACACCAGGGCGCTTACCAGAATACTGAGAAACCACGGAACCATGCGGGGAGTTCTGGACACCACCGGAGCCGATCCCGCCGAATTGGTGGAAAAAGCCAGGAGTTCACCCCAGTTGACAGGACAGGAACTGGTGCCCGCCGTGGCTACCAGGGAAATTTTCACCGTTCCCGGAGAGGGGCCCCGGGTGGTGCTTATCGACTTCGGGGCAAAAATGAACATCGTCCGCTGCCTCAACCAGAGGGGCTGCGAGGTGGTGGTGGTTCCTCCGGATACAACCGCCGCCGACATACTTTCCCTTAATCCTGCAGGGGTGATGCTTTCCAATGGTCCCGGAGACCCCATCGACGTGCCTTACTCGGTGGAGGCGGCCCGGGAATTAATCGGCAAGAAGCCCATATTCGGCATCTGCCTGGGCCACCAGATAATGGGACTGGCCCTGGGAGGGAAAACATATAAGCTAAAGTTCGGCCACCGGGGCGCCAATCACCCGGTTAAAGACCTTCTTACCGGAAGGGTATACATTACCTCCCAGAACCACGGCTTTGCCGTGGACGCCGAATCCTTAAAGGATATTGATGTAACCGTGTCCCACATTAATTTAAACGACGGCACGGTGGAGGGGCTGAAGCACAACTATCTGCCGGTAAGCACCGTGCAGTACCACCCGGAGGCATCCCCGGGACCCAGGGACTCCGAGTATCTTTTTGACGAATTCATGGAAAATATGTCCCGGGAGGTTAATTAATCATGCCGCTGCGGACTGATATTAAAAAGGTAATGGTTATCGGCTCCGGACCAATCGTCATCGGTCAGGCCGCGGAATTCGACTATGCCGGCACCCAGGCCTGCCGGGCGCTGAAGGAAGATGGTATGGAGGTGGTGCTGGTCAATTCCAACCCCGCCACCATAATGACCGACGCCAACATGGCTGACAGGGTGTATATCGAACCCCTTAACCCCGATTTTGTCAGTCAGGTAATCCGCAAAGAAAAGCCCGACGGGTTGCTTCCGACCCTGGGAGGACAGGTGGGGCTGAATATTGCGCTGAAGCTGGCGGAGTCGGGGGTGCTGGAAGAACAGGGCGTGAAACTTCTGGGTACTTCTCTGGATGCTATAAAACGGGCCGAGGACAGGGAACTGTTCAAGGACATGATGCAGTCCATAGGGGAACCCATTCCGGAGAGTGTTATAGTGGCCACAGTGGACGAGGCCGTGGATTTCGCCAGGGAGATAGGCTACCCGGTGATAGTGCGGCCGGCCTACACCCTGGGTGGCACAGGCGGCGGCATCGCTGAAGATGAGAAAGAGCTTAGGGCGATAACCACCAGGGGGCTGAAGCACAGCATCATCAGCCAGGCCCTGATAGAGCGCAGCGTGGCCGGCTGGAAGGAAATAGAGTACGAAGTTATGCGGGACGGCGCGGACAACTGCATTACAGTTTGCAACATGGAAAATCTGGATCCCATAGGAGTTCATACCGGGGACAGCATCGTAGTGGCGCCTTCCCAGACCCTGAGCGACAAGGAATATCAGATGCTGCGCACCGCTTCACTAAAAATAATCCGCTCCCTGAACATAGCCGGGGGCTGCAACGTTCAATTCGCTCTTGATCCGGAGAGCTTCAAATATTACGTTATCGAGGTCAACCCCCGGGTATCGCGCTCCTCGGCCCTTGCCTCCAAGGCTACGGGTTATCCCATAGCCAAGGTGGCCGCCAAGATTGCCATAGGATACACCCTGGATGAAATTAAAAACGCCGTTACGGGCAAAACATATGCCTGCTTTGAGCCCACCCTGGATTACGTGGTGGTCAAATATCCCCGCTGGCCCTTTGATAAGTTTACCCAGGCCGACCGTACCCTGGGTACCCAGATGAAAGCCACCGGAGAGGTTATGGCCATCGACCGCAGTTTTGAAGCTGCTCTAATGAAATCAATCCGCTCCCTGGAGGCTGGCATAAAGGGATTATACCTGCCGGACGCCGGCAGCGTAACCGATGAAAAACTAACGGAACTGATGTCCAGACCGGATGACAGGCGGCTTTTAGCGGTGGCCGAGGGCATCCGCCGGGGCGTGTCTCTGAAAGATATATATGACATAACTAAAATGGACCTGTTTTTCCTGGAAAAGATAAAGAACGTGGTGGAATTTGAGGGAGAGTTCACCCGGGCAGCGGCCTTAGGTGTTCAGAACATTGACAGGGATTTAATGACAACAGCCAAGAAAATGGGGCTGTCCGACGCCATACTGGCGTCCCTGGCAGGCATCGGCGAGGGGGAAATCCGCGACTTGCGGGAGTCTATGGGCGTGCTGCCTTCCTACAAAATTGTGGATACCTGCGCGGCGGAATTCGAGGCGGCCACACCTTATTACTACTCCTGCTACGACACCGAAGACGAGGCTCCGTACACCCCGGCCAGAAAGGTGGCCGTTCTTGGCTCCGGCCCCATCCGCATCGGCCAGGGAATTGAATTCGACTACTGTTCGGTGCACTCCGTATGGGCGCTGCGGCAGCAGGGTCTGGAGGCCATAATTGTTAACAATAACCCTGAAACCGTCAGCACCGACTTCGACACCGCCGACAGGCTGTATTTCGAACCCCTGGTGCCCGAGGACGTGCTGAATATATTAAAAAAGGAAAAACCCGAGGGGGTTATCGTTCAATTCGGCGGGCAGACCGCCATCAACCTGGCCCGGCCGCTGCAGGATGCCGGCATCAACATTCTTGGAACGTCGGTGGAAGATATAGACCGGGCGGAGGACCGGGAGCGGTTTGACCAGTTGCTTATAGAACTGGGTATTCCCAAACCGCCGGGCAGAACTGCCTTCTCCGTAGACGAGGCGTTGAAAATTGCCGGAGAAATAGGTTTTCCGGTGCTGGTGCGGCCCTCCTACGTGCTGGGCGGACGCGCCATGGAAATAGTTTATAACAACGACGAGCTTTTGAACTACATGGAAACCGCGGTAAAGGTCACTCCGGAACATCCGGTGCTGGTGGATAAATACCTTTTCGGCAAGGAGCTTGAGGTGGATGCCATAGCCGACGGTGAGACTGTGCTTATTCCCGGCATAATGGAGCACATTGAGCGGGCCGGGGTGCACTCCGGGGACAGCATTGCCGTATATCCGCCACGTTCCATAAGCGCTCCTGACAGGGGAAAAATGGTTGACTACACCACCAAACTGGCTCTGGCCCTGAATGTCAGGGGGCTGATCAACATACAGTACGTTCAGCACGGCAATGAAATTTACGTGCTGGAGGTTAACCCCCGTTCCAGCCGCACCGTACCCTACCTGAGCAAAATAACCGGCGTGCCCATGGTCAACCTGGCCACCAGGGTAATAATGGGTGATAAGCTTAAAGATTTGGGATATCAGGGTGGGCTTTATCCCGAAAGCGAATTTGTGGGGGTAAAGGCACCGGTGTTTTCCTTCTCAAAGCTGAGCCAGGTAGACGTAACCCTGGGGCCGGAAATGAAATCCACAGGCTAGGTAATGGGAGTAGACCAGGATTACTCCGTGGCCCTCTACAAAGCCCTGGTGGCCTCGGGATGTCTTTTTCCCAGGGAGGGGGCAATACTGGTGACCATTTCCGACAAGGACAAAAGCGAGGTATTGCCAATAGTCAGAGGATTGTCCGAGCATCTGGGCTATAAAATATACGCCACTTCCGGGACTGCCGCATTCCTCGGGGAAAAAGGTTTAAAAGTGGAGCGGGTGAACAAGGTGCGGGAAGGTTCCCCGAACATCGACGACCTTATCCGCTCCGGTCATATCAATATGGTAATTAACACCCTGACCAAGGGCAAGGCTCCGGAACGGGACGGCTTTCGCATCCGCCGGGCGGCTGTGGAGCACGGTTTGCCCTGTTTAACCTCCATAGATACCGCCTGGGCCATACTTGAGGTGCTTATTTCAATAAAAGAAGGGGACACCTTCGATCTGGTTCCCCTGCAAGAGTATGTAAAAACGGCTAATAAGCAACACTGAAAGAAAAACCGGACAAATATACAAAAGGCCGTTCATAAATGAGGGGTGGGAAGTGAGGTGTAGCTCACCTCTCACTTCCCAAATGTCCGGGAGCGTTTTTGCTCCTGCATTTCACCTGCAGGGGGCGGGTTGTCCTGGGCACGACCGGCTGAGGAAAGCTGCTTTTCCATATGTTTGACCCTGTTTTGCAGTTCCCTTATTTTAAGCCCCTGGGTAAGCTGTTTGGCCAGACTGAATAACAGGGTAATCAGCGCCCCCATGGCAGTGGAGAAAAATATCAATAATACCAGTGATATGGGGGGCATTTCCCAGTTTATAAAGCGCAAGGTTACCTCCTGGGGATTCTGATAGGCGAATACGGCTATAAGAAGTATAAACGCTGAACCAAGTGCAATGTACCACTGCATAGCGAAGCCTCCTGTACACCTTTTGGGGTTGGCTAAAATTCCTCATCTTAATAATGATTATAACATTTTATACCGGTTTATGAGGTGTAAATAATGTACTGCCACAAATACAGGATACTTAAAAATGAAGAAATAATACCGGGACACCGTCTTATGTTACTCGATGCCCCGGAAGTTGCCGCCGGTGCGGCGCCCGGGCAGTTCCTGCACTTGCGCTGCTCCGGCTCCACGGACCCACTGCTCAGGCGGCCTGTCAGCATCCACAGGGTGGAGCGGGATAAAGGGCTGGTGCACATGTTATACCGGGTGGCGGGCAGGGGTACTACCCTGCTGGCCGGGAAAATGCCCGGCGAGTATCTGGACGTTCTGGGACCCCTGGGAAAAGGATTTACCCTGCCCCTGCCGGGAGAGCGGGTGGCTGTGGTGGGGGGAGGCATTGGCGCGGCGCCTCTCTTTTTCCTGTTGGAGGAGATAAAACCAAGTAACCAGGCGGCTTTTTTCCTTGGGGCAGCCGCCGCAAGTCAGCTACCGCCCACCGGAGTATTGCTTTCCCCCGGACTGGAGGTGCACATCGCCACCGACGACGGCTCTGACGGTTACCACGGAACGGTGACAGCCTTGCTGGAAAACCATATCAGCAGCAGCACTGGCAGGTTTGACCGCATTTATGCTTGCGGCCCTACCCCAATGCTGCGGTCACTGGTTCAAACAGCCTGCACAATGGGGATTCCCGGACAGGTTTCACTGGAGGAAAGGATGGGCTGTGGTGTGGGGGCATGCCTTTCCTGCGCCTGTAAAATTAAAGACCGTTCCGGTGACGGTTTTTTATACAAACACGCTTGCACGGACGGGCCGGTGTTCGATATTCGGGAGGTTTATTATGAGAATTAACCTGGCAGTCAATGTGGGTGGAATAAAAATGAAAAATCCAGTGACCACCGCCTCCGGCACATTCGGCTACGGCCCCGAATACGGGCGGATCATAGACCTTAACCGGCTGGGGGCCATAGTGGTTAAAGGAACAACCCTTTCGCCCCGGCAGGGTAACCCCACCCCAAGGATAGCGGAAACTCCTTCCGGAATGCTAAACGCCATAGGCCTGCAGAATCCCGGTGTGGAGAAATTTATAAACGAAGCCCTCCCCTTTCTGCGCAATTACGACCTCCCGGTTATAGTGAACATATCCGGAGACACGGTGGAAGACTATGAAAAGCTGGCTGGAATTCTGGACCGGGCTGAAGGGGTAGGTGGCATAGAGGTCAATATATCCTGCCCCAACGTAAAAAAAGGGGGCATGCAGTTCGGCAGCGACCCTGATTCTGCCGCGGAGGTTCTCCGGGCCGTAAGGCGGGCAACCTCCCTGCCGGTTATCGCCAAGCTGTCGCCCAATGTAACCAGCATTGTGGCGGTGGCGGAAAAGGTGGCGGATGCGGGGGCCGACGCACTATCCATGATCAACACCCTGCTGGGCATGGTTATAGACATAAAATCCCGGCGGCCGGTGCTGGGAAACGTTATGGGGGGTTTATCCGGGCCGGCTGTGCGGCCGGTGGCTGTGCGGGCGGTGTGGCAGGTTTACCAGGCCGTAAAGCTGCCCATTATAGGCATGGGAGGCATTACCTGCGCCGAAGACGCACTGGAATTCATCATGGCCGGTGCGTCCGCCGTTGCCGTGGGAACAGCCAATTTCGTAAAC
>CBEULQ010000105.1:0-7206 GCA_965543975.1 uncultured Desulfocucumis sp.
GTCCTCGGAATTATTGACTATTGACATGGTGCAAAGTGCCCGGCAAAGGCTACGGGGCATTATACACACCACTCCCCTGGACTATTCGGCTTTATTCAGCCGCTTGGCAGGGGCAAATATTTATTTGAAGCTTGAAAACTTGCAAAAAACAGGGTCATTTAAAATACGCGGCGCTTATAATAAAATTGCCGGGATTTCCTCCGGGGAAAGAAAGCTGGGTGTTATAGCAGCTTCTGCCGGCAATCATGCCCAGGGAGTATCCTATGCCGCGTCCCGGGCTGGTATCAAGTCTGTTATTGTCATGCCCGAGGGAGCTCCGCTTTCTAAAATAGCTGCCACGGAAGGTTACGGCGCTGAAGTTGTGCTTTACGGGCAGGGTTATGACGAAGCATACCGCAGGGCACTGGAAATACAGCGTGAAACAGGAGCGGTTTTTATTCACGGTTTTGACGATCCGGAAATTATGGCCGGCCAGGGGACGGTGGCCCTTGAAATAATTGAGCAACTGGATGGATTGGAAGCGGTACTGGTCCCCGCAGGCGGAGGCGGATTGCTGGCCGGTGTGGCTTACACGGTTAAACTGCTAAAACCGGATGTCAGGGTAATAGGGGTCCAGGCCAGGGGGGCGCCGGCTATATATCTGCACAAAAAGTGTGGCAGCCGGGAGGATCTGCCAGCCACCGCCACCATTGCCGACGGTATCAGTGTAAGGATACCGGGCAGTATGACCCTGGAGGTTATAAATAAATATGTAGATGATATGGTGCTGGTGGACGACGAAGAAATAGCCATGACCATTCTCATGCTACTGGAGCGTTCCAAGGTGATGGCCGAAGGAGCGGGTGCGGCGGGGCTGGCGGCGGCCCTGAGCGGCCTGCCTGGATTAAAGGGAGCAAACATAGCGGTTATTATCAGCGGGGGTAACATAGACGTTAATGTGCTATCTAATATTATCGAACGGGGTCTGGTAAAATCCGGACGCAGGCTGAAAATTAAAACCATACTGCCGGACCGCCCAGGCAATTTGATGAAGATATTAACGCTGCTGGCGGAATTGAGGGCCAACATAATTTATATCAACCATGACCGTACCCGCCCCCAGGTACCGCTTAAACAGGCCGAAGTGGAACTGGCCGTGGAGACGGAAAACAGGCATCATCTGGATTATATTGTCAAATCTTTGGGTAAGGCGGGGTATACCTTTGAAATTATGTAATTTTGAAATATTTTTTTTAATTTTTTGGTATAGTGAAGGAATTTTAACGGCAATGGAGAAATTAACCAATAATACCAAAAGCGGAGAATATATTGGGAAGGTGGTGAGGGGATTAGTATGGTAGTTACCGATGTTCGGGTGCGTAAGGTACTGGCGGAAGGGAAAATGAAAGCAATTGTTTCGGTAACCCTTGATGACATGTTCGTCATACACGACGTAAAGGTTGTGGAGGGCCAGAACGGACTATTTGTGGCCATGCCCAGCAGAAAAACACCAGATGGCGAATTTAGGGATATAGCGCACCCCATCACTTCCTCTGCCCGGGAAATTATCCAAAGCGCCGTGTTACAAGCATACGAAGCCGCCATATAACAAGGAGTTTATATTTTAAGAGAGCTAATAAGCTCTCTTTTTGCTTATGTGCTAAAATTCCCCCGCCACAGAGGAAAACATCAATTTTTGTTGAATTACTATTTTTGTTGAATAAGTAATGATTGAATGAAGAATGCCGGGAAAAAATAAGTAATAAAATATAAGGTCAGGGGACACACCTTTCTTTGGAGCATGTTTTTAGGGCCGGAGGAATGTCCCCAACGTATGTTCGGTGAGGGAAAAGGCCTTCCGAACCCAAGGCTCACTTATATAGGGATAAATGTGAACAGGGGGACATGTTAATGGGGCTGGCTGCGGTGGTTCTTGCCGCGGGCAAGGGTACCAGGATGAAATCGGATTTACCCAAGGTATTGCATAAAGTTTGCGGAACCCCGATGGTTACTCATGTTCTAAATGCAGTGGAGGAATCCGGGGCAGGAAAAATTGTGGTTGTAGCCGGTTACGGGGGAGAACAGGTTGTTAAGAAAATAGAAGGCCGGGCACAGGTGGTTTACCAGCTTCAGCAACTGGGTACAGCCCACGCCTTGTTGCAGGCTGGCGGCCTGTTGGGGGACTTTGAGGGCCATATACTGGTTGTCTGTGGGGATACTCCTTTAATCACAGCAAAAACATTAAGGGAAATGGTTATCGGTCATATTAACAGTGGAGCGGCGGCCACGGTGCTGACCGCAGTGCTGGCAAATCCGGGTGGTTACGGAAGGATAATCCGGGACGAAAAAGGCGGTTTAATTAAAATAGCGGAACAAAAGGATGCAACCCCGGAACAGTTGGCTATAAGGGAAATAAACACCGGCATGTACTGTTTTAAAAGTGAAGGATTGTTTGATGCGCTTTCCCGACTGACTCCGGACAATGCCCAGGGGGAATATTACTTAACCGATATTATTGAGGCATACGTAACCTCCGGACACAAGGTAGAAGCACTGGCCTATGCCGGGGAAGAAGAAATATTGGGTATTAATGATCGCTGTCAGCTGGCGGAGGCGGAGAGGATTCTTCGCAGGCGCATTCTGGAGCAACTTATGTTGTCGGGGGTTACTGTTGTTGATCCCTCTTCCACCTATGTGGACAGCGGGGTGGAAATAGGCCTCAACACTATATTATATCCCAACACCATACTGGAGAACGGCTGCCGCATTGGAGAAAGGTGCGTCCTGGGACCCGGCGCTCATCTGATAGGAGCAAGGCTGGGAAATGACGTCACAGTGCGCTACTCAGTGCTGGAGTACAGTGAAGTTTCCGACAGCTGCAGTATTGGTCCCTTTTCATATATCAGACCCGATTGCCGGTTGGGTAAAAACGTCAAGGTAGGGGATTTCGTGGAACTGAAAAAGTCTACCATTGACGATGGCAGCAAGGTGCCTCATCTAAGCTACGTTGGTGACGCCGTGCTGGGTAAAAAAGTGAACATAGGGGCCGGCACTATTACCTGCAACTATGACGGGGTCGGCAAGTGGCCCACGGTAATAGGGGACAGTGCTTTTATCGGCAGCAACACAAATCTGGTGGCCCCGGTAAATGTAGGCGAGGGGGCCGTCACCGGAGCCGGCTCCACCATAACCAAGGACGTGCCTCCGGGCGCGCTGGGAGTTGCCAGGGGCCGTCAGCAGAATATAGCCGACTGGAAAAACCGTAAAAGAGCGGCAGCCGGTTCTGATGAGGTTAAGAAAGAGGGACACTGATTAGCTTTATATTTGTTTCTGGAGGTAACATAGCATGTCATCAAGAAAAAGGCTCAAAATATTCAGCGGCAACGCAAATCCACAACTGGCGGAAGAGATAGCGAACTATCTGGGAGTTTCCGTGGGGGCTGCCAAGGTGACCCGCTTCTCGGACGGCGAAATACAGGTGAAAATCAATGAAAGCGTCCGGGGCGCGGATGTGTTTATCATTCAGCCCACCAGCCAGCCTGTGAACGAACACCTGATGGAGTTGCTGGTAATGGTGGATGCGGTAAGAAGGGCTTCTGCCAGGAGGATAACCGCTGTGCTGCCCTATTACGGTTATGCCAGGCAGGACCGTAAAACCAGAGCCAGGGATCCAATTACTGCAAAGCTGGTGGCTAACCTGTTGACAGCCAGCGGTGCCCGCCGGGTTATAACCATGGATCTTCATGCCGGGCAGATACAGGGGTTTTTTGACATACCGGTGGATCATCTTCCCGGAGTGCCTATACTGGCCCAGTACTTCCTCCAGAATAAATTGGAAAATGTGGTGGTGGTATCCCCGGACCTTGGAGGAGTGACCAGGGCCAGGGATCTTGCAGAACGCATCGGAGCCCCCATTGCTATTATCGACAAACGCCGTCCCGAGCCCAATGTGGCCGAGGTGATGAATATTATCGGGGCTATCCAGGATAAAACCGTAATTATGATTGATGATATTATCGATACCGCCGGCACTATCACCCAGGGAGCGGCGGCGCTAAAAAAATGGGGTGCCAGGGACATTTATATTTGCTGTACCCATGCGGTACTTAGCGGTCCGGCCATCAGCAGGCTGCAAGAGTCTCCCATTAAGGAGGTTCTGGTAACAAACACCATTGCAGTGCCGCCTGATAAAATCATACCTAAAATGAAAGTGCTGTCCGTGGCGCCTCTGCTTGGAGAAGCAATCATCAGAATTCACGAAGATCTGAGCGTGAGTAAACTTTTTGACGATAAATAAAGCAGCCGTAGGACCTGAAATAATGCTCAGGTCCTACGGAAATTTTTGCAGTAATAGGACAATTTTAGTGTTTTTCTGCTATAATACCAATATCGAATTAGAAATCAGAATTTTAGGAATAATTCAACCGTCTGGAATGCCGTTTGTGATAAATCTTATAATATGTTAGCTGAGTAGTTATCAATATACTATTGCCCATGACGGGCATTTTTTTAAAAAGTTGAATGAGGGGGCATTCATTTTGGAGGTTAAAAAATTGACTTTGTGGCGGTATTGCCTGCGCACCGTCATACTGGCCTTTCCCACAGGGGCGCTTTCGGGCTATCTTTCAGGCTATCTGACGCAACATACAGGTAGCGTCATTTTGGGCGCAGTTGTTGGCGGCCTTTGCGGAGCCTTGATGGGTATTGGTATAAGCACGAGAAATTACAGACAATTGTTGGCGCCCATGAAACGTTCCATGGAAAAAGTGGAACTGGTGGCCAGGCAGAGCGGCACCCTGGATAATGCCAGGCTTCGTACTGTGGCAGACCTGGAGAACACCTTTCTGGCTATTTTATCGGACCTCAACAGCCAGTTGGAAACCGGGGCCGGGAAATTGACTGAAACTGTAAATAAATTGCAGGAATTGGGCGGCCAAATGTCCTTAGGGGCAGGGAAAACAGCCAGCGCGGCAGCACAGGTGCATGCCAGCGCGGATACCATTAATAGCCAGGTAGAGGAGATCACCAAAAATACGGATAAAGTATCCGGCCTGCTGTCTAAGGAGTGCATCAATCTTCAGACCACCAGCAGGCAGGTGTTGGAAATAGCCGAGAACAACAAAAAACTGGTGGAAATAATGGACGGTCTCACCAGGCAAGCCCAGAACGTGGGGATGGCCGTGGATTTGATTACCAACATTGCCGGCCAGACCAATCTGCTATCATTAAACGCAGCAATAGAGGCTGCCAAGGCGGGGGATTCCGGGAGAGGCTTTGCCGTTGTGGCCGGCGAGGTCAGTAAGCTTGCCGACCAGTCCACCAAGGCTGCCAGGGAAATAGGTGAAATTATCGGCAGTATTGCCTCAAGTACGCATCAGGCCTATGACATAATCATTAAGGGAAATGAAAACGTACAAAGAGAGGCCGAACAAATCAGCCAACTGCGGCAGAGAATGGATGACAACCTGGAATATGTAAATAGATATCTTTTACAGGTAATAGAAATTCCCCGCATGATTTCTGAAATTGCGGCGGCGGTTCAGCATATATCCGCAGTGGCGGAGGAAACCAGTGCCACAACCGGCGAAGTGAATAAAATGGTGGGGGATGTGGAGGAACTGGTTAAAAAACTGGATGTGCTGGCCGGTAAGTTTAAAATGTGAATGCTTCTAAAATACCAAGGGACAGCCTGCTGATGATAGCTTGCTGTCCCTTACCGGTATCAAACTAACCGCCTTCAATTAGCCGTTCTGGTCAATTCTGCCTCTTACGGACATCGCATTTGCCAACATTATCTCGCTAACAGCCTGTAAGTTCCCGTCCTCGAGGGTCGGGGATAAACAAGCAATTAAGGAAAGGGGACACACCTCTCTTTGGAGCATGGCATTCGGGTCAGAGGAATGTCCCCAACGTATTCGAAACAATAAGGTCAGGGGGTATTTTTATGTGCAGCGGGGTTATCCTCCGGCTGTTCCATGCTGCCGACGCTGGACGTTTCCTTCTCTTCTCCCTGAACCTCTGTCTTTTCTTCCCCCTGGGACTTTATTTCGTTTTCAGCCGGGGCAATTGCGACGGGTGATTGATCATTGCAGTTACAGCAATGGCAGTTCTCGGACGATGCTCCTGTCCTGCAGGGTGTCTCCGGAGGTGTATCATTATCGTCATCCTGTTTTTCGATACGGTCCCTTTTTACCTTTTCCAGTGTTTTGTTTATATTACTTCCAAGTTCCTTTGTTTTTTGCACAGTGGTGCTCAAAATACTGCCGGTGGAATCCCGTAAGCCCCGCAGGGCTTCCTGTAAACCCCCGTCCATTTTGATTATGTTTTCCAGTGCTGCATTGGAGCAGACGATCACCTTTTTTCCTATGGTCAGCACGTGATTTATGTCCAGAAAAGCGCTGCCGCGCATCCAACTGCTGATGGAACCCCCGCTGAATTCCAGCCCCACTATATCCCCGCTCTGCAAATCCACATAGTATTCATCCACATATCCCAGAGCCGTCCCGTCTTCGGTGATAAGTTTGGCCCCGGAGATTTCAGTCCGGTCCTTTAAAAGATCCACAATTTCAGGTATACTGGCGCTCTTTTCGGCATTGGACTTACGATCTATGGTAAGAGCATCCTCTCCGATACTGCGGACTTTGCTGAAGGGGATATATTTTTCCTCCTTGAACCAGCCCTTTTGCTCTATGATCAGGGCGGTAACTGCTTTTTGGACGGGATTTATAACCAATCCCTTTATGGAGCCGATTTGTTGTCCTTCGGCCAGGCTTATCACCGGCATGGACACAAACTGCTTGCTTTTGCGCATATCTGTCCCCCCTTACATTAACTTCCATAAACATTAGTATGCCGGAGCAGTGATATATATGACCAGAAAAAGGGAATAATATAAGCATTCATCGCATGAGCATTGGAGTTGCAGATCACAATGCGGTGATTGATGCAACATGTGACAGGTATAGCAATGAATTTAAGGAGGTTGTCTCATTTTGAGCGAGCTGGGAATTAATGCCCGGGTACGGCAAGGAAAGGGCAGGGGGTATCGTAACAATTTACAGGAAAAAGGAATGATCCCTGCGGTGGTATACGGCAGTGAGGTGGGGAGTATTCCGGTTGAAATGGACCCCAGGCAAATAGACAAGATACTGGCTTCTCCCGCCGGGAGGAGCAAATTAATAAAATTTAGCGTATTAGATAAGGGCGACTATACTGTAATGCTGAAGG
>CBEULQ010000106.1:0-7190 GCA_965543975.1 uncultured Desulfocucumis sp.
ATAAAATAGCAAAAATTTAGCGAATTTTTTATAGATTATACGAATTCTCAAGTATACAATAACTCCCCCACCTGCCGAAGAACCGGTTATAACCTTTTAAATAGCTGAGGTTTACAGGCATTTCATGATAGTATTCACCCGAAGACTGCTCTTTAAAAATACCGTTTTTAAAAAATTGTCAATTTTCGCTGGCACCAGTTTTTCATATACAACTCGAAATAATGGTGAGCATGCCAAATAAATTATTCCCCGGAAGACCTATGGACCGGATTATGCTGTTTTCATAAATACTTAATACTGATTATTCTGCTAATTCAAAGGAATATTGTTCTGCCTGTAGAATATTATTATATATAGCGAAATTTACTGAAAATTTAATATATTAACTGTTCGACTGAGTTAGAGGGAGAAAAACAAAAGAGGTGTTTAATACATTTGGAAACGGTCAGTTTAAACGGCCTCGTGGATAGCCGGGATTTCACCGGCCAGGTGTGCCGGGAAAGCGGGCAAGCGGTGAGCAATTGCTACCAGTGCGGCAAATGTACTGCCGGCTGTCCCATCGCCAGCACCATGGACATTCCCCCAAACAGGGTAATTCGTATGGTTCAACTGGGCCTCAAGGACAAGCTGCTAAACAGCCAAACCATATGGATATGCGCTTTCTGCTCCACCTGCACCGTTCGCTGCCCCCGGGGGGTGGACCCCGCCCGGGTGATGGAAAGCTTAAGGATTATGGCCCGCCGGGAGGGAACGTTATTAAAGGGCAGAAGTAGAAAAGTCCATATATTTAACGAAAATTTCCTGGAATCCGTTAAAAGATTCGGCAGAATGTTTGAATTCGGAACAATGGTGGGGTACAACCTAAAATGCGGCACTCCGTTCAAGGACGGGGACACCGGACTGATCATGCTCCTGCAAGGCAAACTTAAATTTCTCCCCGAGAAACCAAGAGAAACGGATGAAATAAGCCGCATTTTTGAAGAAGTGCGCCGGATGGAGGGCTGATAACAATGAACTACTCCTATTTTCCCGGATGCTGCCACCACACCAGTGCCAGGGAATATGACCTGTCCACCAGGGTGGTATGCAAAAACCTGGGCATCAATCTTACGGACGTGCCGGACTGGAGCTGCTGCGGCTCCACCGCCGCTCACAGCACCAGTCAGCTGCTGGCCCTGGCGCTTTCGGCCAGGAACCTGGCCCTGGCTGAGGAAACCGGACTGGACGTCACCGCCGCCTGTGCGGCCTGTTACCAGAGATTGGCCCTGGCGCACCACGAGCTTTCCGGTGATAATGATTTAAGAAAAAAAGTCAATAAAATCACAGGCAGGAAATACCGGTCAAAAATAAAGGTGAAATCTATTCTGGACGTAGTGCACGAATCTGCCGGTGAACATCTGAAGACCATGGTGGTCAAACCCCTGAACGGACTAAAAATAGCATGTTATTATGGATGCCTGATGGTTAGGCCGGCGGAGATCGCCGCTGACGATCCGGAAAATCCCAGAAAAATGGACGTTCTAATGGAAAAACTGGGTGCCCAGGTAGTGGACTGGGGCTATAAAACCGAATGCTGCGGCGCCTCCCTGGCTGTAAGCAATGAGGATATAGTCATTCAACTGGTGGAAAAAATTATCCGCAACGCCGTGCTGGCAGGGGCCAACAGCATTGTCACAGCCTGCCCCCTGTGCCACTTCAACCTGGACGTAAGGCAGTTCAAAATCAACAGGAACATGGGGACCAGCTACCGGCTGCCGGTGTTTTATTTCACCCAGCTTATGGGTGTGGCATTGGGGCTTAACTTTGCGGACATCGGGGTTCACAGCCATTTTGTAAATACCACTAAATTGCTCAGATCTATTGGTTAATAAAACATTAATGAAGTTCTTTCATTAATTATTAAGCTACTATTTCAAGGATGATTTTCAAAACTACAGCAGGAGTTGACAACATGAACAGGATAGGAGTTTTCGTCTGCTGGTGCGGCTCCAATATAAGCGCGGTGGTGGACGTCCCCCGGGTAGCGGAGATAGCCGCCGGATTTCCGGGAGTCGTGCTGGCCACCCACTACAAATACATGTGCTCGGAGCCGGGCCAGGACACAATTTTACAGGCCGTGCGGGAGCACCGGCTGGACCGGGTGGTGGTAGCATCCTGCTCGCCCCGGCTGCACGAGGCCACCTTCCGCAAAACATTGGCCAGAGCCGGCTTAAACCCTTACATGTTGGAAATTGCCAACATCAGGGAGCAATGCTCCTGGGTTCACCAACAGGAAAAGGATAAGGCAACAGAAAAGGCCATAGACCTGGTCAGGAGAGCCGTGGCCAAGGCGGGATTGGCATCACCCCTTATCGCCTCCACCATACCGGTGACCAGGCGGGCACTGGTCATAGGGGGCGGTATCGCCGGCATGCAGGCAGCCCTGGATATCGCCGATGCGGGCCACGAAGTGGTGCTGGTGGAAAGGGAACCGACCATAGGCGGTAAAATGGCCATGCTGGACAAGACCTTCCCCACCCTGGACTGCTCCGCCTGAATAAGCACGCCCAAAATGGTTGCTGCGGCGCAGCACCCTCACATTAAACTTATGACCTACTCAGAAGTGGTGAAGGTTGACGGATATATCGGTAATTTCGAAATAACCGTGAAACAAAAAGCAAGATATGTTGACCACGAAAAATGCACCGGCTGCGGCACCTGCTGGGAAAAGTGCCCATCCAAAACCCCCAGCGAGTACAACCTGGGACTGGGCGCCCGAAAGTCCATATACGTTTCATTTCCCCAGGCGGTGCCCAACAAGCCCGTAATTGACCGGAACAGCTGCCGTTATCTAAACAGCGGCAAGTGCGGGGTATGCAGCAAGATCTGTCCCGCCGGGGCAATAGATTACCAGCAAGAGGACCAACTGATCAAAATCAATGCCGGGGCCATAGTAATGGCCACAGGCTACGACCTCTTCCCCTGGGAAGAAGCCTACGGGGAATACGGTTACGGACGCTATCCGGACGTAATAACCGGGCTCCAGTTCGAACGCATGAGCAATGCCTCGGGGCCCACCGGGGGGAAAATATTAAGGCCTTCGGATGGCAAGGAACCTAAAAACGTAGTGTTTGTAAAATGCGTCGGTTCCCGGGACGACACCAAGGGAAAAAGCTACTGCTCCCGTACCTGCTGCATGTATACCGCAAAGCACGCCCACCAGGTACTTGATAAGATACCCGGCTCCAGGGCTTTTGTATTTTATATGGACGTCAGGACCCCCGGCAAGGCATACGAAGAGTTTTATATGCGGTCGGTGCAGGAGGGGGCTCAGTATATCAGGGGCAGGGTGGCGAAAATCTACCTGTCCGGGGACAAGCTGATGGTTAAGGGCGCCGACACCCTGCTGGGCATGCCGGTGGAATTGGAGGCCGACCTGGTGGTGCTGGCCACCGCCATGACCCCCAGCCGCGGATATGACGAAATAGCACGTACAGTAGGCTTTTCCACCGACAAGGACGGCTTCTTCCAGGAAGCCCACCCGAAGCTGCGGCCCATGGAGACAAACACCGCCGGGGTATTCCTGGCAGGTGCCTGCCAGGGCCCCAGGGATATACCGGATACCGTGGCCCAGGCCAGCGGCGCGGCCATGAAAGTATGCGCGCTGTTATCCAAAGAACGGCTGGAGACGGAACCCATGGTTTCTTCAGTCAACCAGTCCCTCTGCTCCGGATGCATGGAATGCGCCCGGGTCTGCCCCTACAAGGCCATAGAAGAAGGCGGCGTTAGCGAAAGATCGGGCGGCAAGACCATCGAACGCAGGGTGGCATCAGTCAATACCGGTCTGTGCCAGGGATGCGGCTGCTGCACCGTGGCCTGCCGGTCCGGGGCCATCAACCTGCTTGGATTCACCAATGAACAGTTGCTGGCGGAGGTGGATGCGCTATGTCTATAGAGGAAAACAAAGAAACCTGGGAGCCGAAAATAATAGGCTTCTGCTGCAACTGGTGCAGCTACGCCGGGGCGGACCTGGCGGGAGTTAACAGATTCAACTACCCCGCCAACATCAGGGTGCTCAGAGTTCCCTGCTCAGGCCGGGTCAATCCCCAGTTCATACTGCGGGCGTTTCAGAGGGGCGCGGACGCAGTGCTGGTCAGCGGGTGACACCCCGGGGACTGCCACTATGCTAGTGGCAATTACTACACCCGGCGCAGGTTCCAGGTTTTTAAAAACCTATTGGAATTCGTGGGCTTTGAACCCGGAAGAATGCACGCCCGCTGGATCAGCGGCTCGGAGGGAGAAAAGTTTGCCCGCACGGTTAAAGAGATTACCGCCCAGGTCAAGGAACTCGGCCCCAACCAAAAAATGAGGGATGATCTATGATAGCAATAGAAGCAGAATTGAAAAAAGCGGCCGCCGGTCTCCTGGACAGCGGAGAGGCGCAAATGGTGCTGGGGTATGGCCCGGGCAGCGAGGCAACCCGCACAACACCAGTATTTATAACCGGCACCGGCGATGTTGACAAATTGGTATTCAATCCCTTTTGCGCAAACAATCTGGTTAAATATTTGATTGACTTGAGAGACTATCCCGGAAAGATAGCCGTATGCGTCAAAGGCTGCGACTCCCGGGCCGTCAACAGGCTTATCCAGGACAAACAGATAGAGCGGGACAAAGTTTTAATACTGGGGATGCCCTGCCCCGGACTGCTGGACCCGGATAAGGCGGCGGCCGTAATTGACCCCTCGGCACAGCTGCTTGAGGCCGGTATTGAAAAAGACGGGGTCGAACTCACAACCGACCGGGGAAATTATAACCTCCCCGTTGATTTCTTTATGGAAAAGTGCAGGCGCTGCACCGGGCGCAACCCTGTGGTATATGACCGGCTGATGGGCCAGCCCCTTCCGGAAAACGAGGCGGAAGACAATTTTTCAGACGTCAAGAAGATTGAGAGCCTTCCACCGGATGAAAAGAATGCGTACTGGGACAAACAATTCAGCCGCTGCCTGCGCTGTTATGCCTGCCGTAACGTCTGCCCAGCTTGCAGTTGCCGGGAGTGCGTTTTTGACCGGGCTGAGCCGGGCTGGGTGGCCAGGGCCAACAACCTGTCCAATAACACCGCCTTTCACCTGGTAAGGGCATTCCATGTGGCCGGCCGCTGCGTGGACTGCGGTGAGTGCCAGAGGGTGTGCCCGGTGAATATTCCCGTGGGGATTTTAAACCGGAAGATATTATTGGACATAAAACAGATGTATGACGAACCTACACCGGGTATTTCCGCCGACAGAACACCCGTACTGGGGGGCTTCCACACCGGGGACCCGGATGAATTTATGTAAGGAGGTGCCGGCCATGACCGCTATGATTATCGACAACAGCAACGTTACAAAATTTTTGGACTCCGTGGCCCGGGACCGACTGCTGATAGCCCCGGTAAGGGAAGAAGAGAACGTAGTAATGTTCAAACACGTAACCGGCGGGGAGACAGTATGCCTGGATCATTTAAATTCCAACGTCTCCCCAAAGGAAATGTTTTTTCCGGCATCGGAAAAAATGTTTACCTTTTCTTCAACGGACGGCCAGATGCAACCGGCAAACCCGGCAAATAATAAAACTGTTCTTTTCGGTATACGCCCCTGCGACGTTAAGGCTATTCAATCCCTAGACCCTGTTTTCTCGGGAGATTTTCCCGATCCTTTATACCAGAGCAAAAGGGGAAATACCACTATAGTTGCCATTGCCTGCACAAACCCGTCCCACCGGTGCTTCTGCACCACCTTCGGGGTCGACCCCGGCGGGGCGGAAGGGGCTGATATGCTGCTGACCCCGCTGGGGTCATGCTACCTGGCGGAGACCATGACCGCTAAGGGAAATGAATTAATAGAGTCATACAATGAATTATTTTCTCCTGATTCCGGAGTACATGCCGGCGAGAAATCGCAACTGGCCGGCACGGCGTCTCAAAAAGTTAACAGACTGGACACCACCGGGGTTAAAGAACTGCTGGATCAAAATTTTGAGCTGCCCTATTGGGACGGTCTTGCCTTAAAATGCCTCAACTGCGGCATATGCACTTATATATGCCCCACCTGCCACTGCTTCAACATAATCGATTTCACCAGGGGCGGGGCCGACGGGGTGCGCTGCCGCACCTGGGACTCCTGCATGTTCATGAACTTCACCCGCATGGCCGGGGGTCACAACCCGAGGCCAACAAGGAAAGAACGGCTCCGCAACCGGTTCATGCACAAACTCAAATATCATTTGGACCGTTACAACATTACCGGCTGCGTGGGCTGCGGCCGTTGCTTGGGAGCCTGCCCGGCAAACATTGATATCAGGCAAATAATAGAGGATCTAAGGGAGGTGGCCAAAAATGGGCAGTAATTGCGCCTGCGCCGGCAACAACCCTTTAATTCCACATACCGCCACCATTACATCGGTAGCGGATGAAACCGGGGACGTCAAAACTTTTCAGATGGTGTTCGACGACCCGGCAGTAATGGAAAACTTCCGGCAGAAGCCCGGTCAGGTGGCTCAGATTTCAGTATTCGGGATGGGGGAGTCCACCATATCCATCACCTCTTCCCCCACCAGGAAGGGATTGCTGGAATTCAGCATAAGAAGAGTGGGCCGGCTAACCAATGAACTGCACAAACTTGAGCCCGGCTGCAAGGTGGCCATCAGGGGACCTTACGGCAACAATTTCCCCTGCGAAGAAATGAAAGGCCATGATTTGTTGTTTGTGGGCGGCGGCATCGCCCTGGCCCCCCTGCGCTCCCTCATCGACTTCGTTCTGGCGGAGGAAAACCGGAACGACTACGGTAAGGTGGAAATTATCTACGGCGCCAGATCCATGAACGACCTCTGCTTTAAGAGCGACCTGGCGGAACGCTGGCCAAATATAAAAGACACCACCGTATACACAACCATTGACCGGGAGGAGCCCGATTGGCAGGGACACGTGGGATTTGTCCCGGCCTACCTGGAGGAAATCGCCCCCAAAGCGGACAACAAATTCGCCATCACCTGCGGGCCGCCCATTATGATTAAATTTGTGCTGATGGCCCTGGAGAAATTGGGTTTCCCGGACGACCGTGTCATCACCACCCTGGAAATGAAAATGAAGTGCGGCATTGGCAAGTGCGGACGCTGCAACATAGGCAGCAAGTTCGTCTGCCTGGACGGCCCGGTGTTTAGCTTAAGTCAGC
>CBEULQ010000107.1:0-7170 GCA_965543975.1 uncultured Desulfocucumis sp.
CTGCCGAAATCATCTACCAGACTCGCAACTGCCGCCTCATCACTCACATCGGTTTGTTGCGGTTTCCCTTGGGATTGTCCTTCTTTTTTCAGCTGATCTTCATTTCCCCCATTAATGCAGCCAAACAAAGCAACACTCAACAATAAGATAACTGAAAACAAAAATGTTTTTTTCATGTTGTTGTCTCCCCCTTGTAAAAAACTCCTTAAAAAAATTTTTCCCTATAAAACAAGAGACGTAGAAACCGGCTTCTTTGTTCTGTCACAAATACCTGCCGTGCCGATAAGGAGTTTTGGGCATGGGGTTAGCTCCCGCCCCAGAACCATATGCTTCAGCCAGCAACTGTATAGGGTGGTAAACCGCCACTCCGGTGCCGTGGTTAATTTGCAGCCCGCACATACCGCATTCAGTTATTACCTGCTTTACACCGGATGCATTAACTGTATGGAACAATTCCCTGCCGATTTCCATACTTATAGGGTACTTTTCACTTTTAAAGCCGTAACTCCCGGAAAGCCCGCAACATCCGGCATCCAGGTCATATACCTGAAGGCCGGGAATTAACCGGAGTATCTCTAGTGATGGTACGCCACAGCCCCCTGCTTTCAGGTGACAGGGCTGATGGTAACCGGTTCTTAACGGTAACGGTTTAAAATTGATATCCAGTTCGCCCTGCTGCAACAAAATTTGCAGATATTCAAATACGTCATATACTTTTTCGTTTAAGTGAGTGGTATAAAAGCCGAAAAGCTCCTGGTATTCCCGGCGCAAGGTAAGGTTGCAGCTTGGACAGGAAGTAATAACACTGTATCCAAGATCCAGGTAATTTTGCAGTTGGTTAATGTTCCTTTGGGCATAGCTTCCAGCTTCTTTCAATAATCCATTGGAAACCAGAGGTAAGCTGCAACAATTAAATTTGTCCACCACTACCCGAATGCCGTTTCTAGCCATAACATCAATCACTGCCAACCCCACTTCCGGGGTATTGTAATTCACGTAACACCCGGGGTAATATACCACTTTTTGTTTGCCTGAGTCTTGCTTTTTTATATTGTTATTAATTTTATACAGTTCATAGAAGGTCCTTCCGGCATAACGGGGCAGGGTCATTTCCGCACTCACACCCAAAAATTTCTGGCCCAAACGCCTTAAGATTTTGTTTTTGCCGCTCCAGTTCACCACTGCCGGAGCTAAACGGCAAACTTTACCCATAAGTTCCGCTCTGGCCAGCAGCCGGTCCCTTAGAGAAGCCCCTCCCCTACCCACAAATTCTCCTTTGGCCAGGCAATTCATAGCTGATATATTAACTCCGGATGGACAGGCCACATCACAGTTTTTACAGTTGGAGCAGTACCCCACCGAAGGATGCGCCACCGCCGCTCCTTCCAGCCGGAAGCGCTCCAAGTCCGGGCCATTTTGCTTTGGCCCGGCAAATTTATCCGTAATCGCTGCCACCGGACAGTGGGACACACAAATGGAGCATTTTATGCAATTGTCCAGCGCATACCTGTCGGCGTTCGTCATCGGACCACCTCCCCAGCCAGTTTGCCAGCCATATACCCTGTGGCCAGCGCCACCCCGTTGCCGCATTTTTCAACCGGGTAATTGCAGCCGGCCAGATTGGCCCCGGCAACCATTAAATTTTCTATCAGCACATGTCCCCGGGCATCCACCGGCTGCAGGCTGTCATTCACCACAATGCCAAATTTACTAAAAGGTTGTCCTTCCATGCCTAAAAACTCCTGGGCCGACCATTTTCCTGCGGTGGTTTTTACCGGCAGGTTAAAAATAGTTTCGTACACCTCTCCCTGTCTTGCTTCCAGGCCACCCCCAAGGAAGGAACCGGTGGCCAGCACAAAAACCCCGGCAGATATTTTATGCGTCCTGCCCGCACCCGCAATGGTTATATCCATGCAGCGCCTGCCGGTTATCCCGGCTCCGGTTACGTTACAGCCAATTACCACTTTTACTCCCAGGACTTTAAGGTGGTGCAACAGTGCCTGCTGCAGCCGCTGTCCGGGCAAAGTAGGAGGTATATTGGCCACTTCGTAAACCGGGCAACCCAAATGGTCAGCCAGCTTCCCGGCCAGGTCGGAATGCCTGCGCTCACCCAGCACCGGCGGAAACAATACAAGGCTATCCGGCGACAAAAAAGGTTTTACCTGGCCAATCACTCTATCCAAAACATCCGGCTGCTCCAGTCGGCGGGCTAAAGTATTGGGATTTAATTCTCCTCCGCCGGCGCTGGTCAGAGCAGTTTTCAACACACAACCCGGTTTCAGTTCCCCGGTTTGTTTAAGATTGGTCACCAGTACCTCCGGGTAAAAATCCTTCAGCTCCCGGAACCCCACCACAAGTATCTTTTCTGCTACATTCAGGGAGCCCACCGCCATGCTGGCGGGGGCCAGATAAGTGGGGCGCAGGGTGCCCAAAGCGGTAGGCAACAACCAGTTGCCGCCATGATTATCTATATAGGAAATATTATTCTCCTTACAGACCTGCCGGAAAAAATTAAGGCTCTCATCCAGAACATCCCGCACCCTGGCATAGGGGTGCTCAGGGTTTACCGCCACTAATTTGTCAATCTCCTCCAGGGGATGCCGGCACACTTGATCCGGCTGGTCCAGACGATAACCCCAGAGGTCAATACAGCCCGATGAAAGGCCCAGCGCACCCATACCTTTAGCCGCCAGAAGCACTTTTTTTCCCTGCTCGGCTGCCTTGGCGGCAGCAGTCAGCCCGGAGAGGCCGGCCCCGATTACCATTACGTCCAGATTATCGTACATCATTTCATTCTCTCCATGCCGAATAGTGTGCAATATATCCCTACGGACAGTTGCGCCTCACGTAGTTGCTGGCCCCATAAAACCGGCCTGATACCCTTCCAGCGCTTCTGCAGAAAATCAGCCAGGTACTCTTTGTGGTTACCGGCAAACCGAGGATGCCTGCTTAACGCTCCCAGGGTCCGGTAGCTGCAAAAGGTGCCCTGGCAAGTGCCCATGCCCATTCTGGTTTTCCGACGGATATCACCGAGGGTAAAGCTGTCTCCGTCGCCTGCCGCATGATCGATTTCAGCCATGCTTACCAATTCGCATTCACAAAACATCTTGCGTTTTTCAGGATGCTGCTCCGCTTGCGAAACCACCTGGGCAAAATCATCACCCAGCCTGTCTGCGGCCTTCCTGGCGCCGGGTACGCCAAATACGGCTTTGCCCCTCCTTAGCAAATCCTCCCCTACCGGTTCAGTTAAAGGTTCCAGGGCAGTGCAGCAGGGTACATTAACCCCCAGCCTTGAGGCCACCAGGTCCACCGTTTTTTCTGCCATTAAACGGAAGGTGGTGAATTTGCCGCCTACAATACTGACAAACCCGTCTAGACCGTGCATTTGCCGGTGATCCAACAGGGCGTAGTTTCTGGTAACCGATCTCCCCCCGGTCCCGGCACCGGCCTGGTAAAGGGGCCGTACCCCGGCAAAGGCCCTTATCAGCCTGTAATTATCCAATCCGGGAATCATTTCCCGGCCAGTTTTAAGAAGCTCAAGGACTTCCCCATAACCGGGCCTGGTACAGCAGGGATCGTTAACAGTAATGGAAGTGGTGCCCAGAATTGTTATGGTGCCATGGGGGACGAATATGTCGCCGTCTCCCGGAGGACGCAAACGGTTTAACACCTGGTTCGTCAGCCTGTGGTTGAAGGCGATTAAAGTGCCTTTATCCTGAATTACATCGAATTTCAGCCCGGCCATGGCCGCCACTTCACCGGCCCAGACCCCGGTGGCGTTAACTATAATCAGGCACTCAATCAGCCGTTTTTCACCGGTGAGTTTATTTGACACCTCCACCCCGGTAACTCTGCCGTTTGACTGATGAATAGCGGTAACTCTGGTGTATGTCATTATTTTTGCCCCGTGGCGCCGGGCGGAACCGACATTACCCCAGAGCACCCGGAAACCGTCCACGGCACAGTCGGGAACCTTAAAAGCCCTGCCGGCATGCGGAGTTAAAACAGGGTTGGCTTGCAGCAGCTCCCGCACTTCAATTTCTTCGGGATTTATACCCGCTTCGGTGCAGGCTGCAATCCATTGGCGGGTATAATCCGGATCATCCCCGGGCAGCTGTATGAAAAGGCCGCCGGTAAATTCAATACAGTTGGGAGCTATCCGGCGCAATATCATATTCTCTTCCAGGCACTCCCGGGCAGCTTCTTTATCTTTAACGGCGTAACGGGCTCCGCTGTGCAGCAGTCCATGGAAGCGGGAGCTTGTGCCGTGGGCCAGGTCTCCCTGCTCCACCAGAATCGCGGACATACCCCTTAAGGCCAGATCCCGGAGAATACCCGTGCCGGTGGCACCGCCACCTATCACCACCACCTGAACTTTATCCGTTACCATATCTAAAAACCTCCGAAGAAAAAAACTTCCGGCCCCGGGCAAAGGGCCACACAATAACGGACCTTTGCTCCGGATATCGTGTGGCCTCTCCATATCTCAAGCCGGTATCAAATTATATGTCGATTATCTTAATTATTCTTCAACAGCCCAGTCCATGGAACGTGAAACAGCCCGCTTCCAACCGCTGTAGAGTTTGTCTCTGCGGGAGCCATCCATCCGGTTCTCAAACCTGCGGTCAAGCTGCCACTTCCGGGCCAATTCCTCTTTGTCCTGCCAGAAGCCAACAGCCAGCCCTGCCAGATAAGCCGCCCCCAGGGCCGTGGTTTCAATTACTTTGGGTCTTTCCACAGGCACACCCAGTATATCGGACTGGAACTGCATGAGTAAATTGTTGGCCACAGCGCCGCCGTCCACTTTCAGAGCCTGCAGTTTTATGCCGGAATCCGCTTCCATAGCCCCCAGCACATCTTTGGTCTGATAAGCCAGTGAATCCAGCGCCGCCCTTATAATATGTTCCTTGGTGGTCCCCCTGGTCAGGCCAACAATGGCTCCCCTGGCCCGCATATCCCAGTAAGGGGCGCCAAGGCCGGCAAAGGCGGGCACCAGGTAAACCCCGTCGGTGTCCTCAACTTTGCTGGCAAAATACTCGGAGTCAGGCGCCGCTTCCAATACTTTAAGCCCGTCCCGAAGCCACTGGATGGCTGCCCCGGCAATGAATATACTGCCTTCCAGGGCATATTCCACTTTGCCGTCCATACCCCAGGCGATGGTGGTTAAAAGACCGTTCCTGGACTCATAAAGCTTATCCCCTGTATTCATCAGCATAAAGCAGCCTGTACCGTAAGTATTCTTTGCCATGCCGGGCTGGAAGCAAGCCTGTCCGAATAAAGCCGCCTGCTGGTCGCCGGCCACCCCGGCAATGGGCACCGCATGTCCCAGAAACTGATCAGCTTCGGTCAGACCGTAAACCTGGCTGGAGGACCGCACTTCCGGAAGCATGGCGGCCGGTATTCCCAGTTCCCTTAACAGTTCTTCATCCCAGCATAGTTCCCGTATATTATACATAAGCGTACGAGAGGCGTTGGAATAATCCGTGACATGTACCCGGCCGCCTGTAAGCTTCCAGATTAGCCAGGTATCCATGGTGCCGAAAAGTAATTGGCCGTTTTCCGCCTTCTCCCGGGCGCCCGGTACGTTGTCTAAAATCCATTTAACCTTGGTGCCTGAGAAATAAGCGTCCACCACCAGCCCGGTTTTGGCCCGGAAAGATTGTTCAAGACCTTTTGCCTTTAACTCATCGCAGATGCCGGCGGTACGGCGGCATTGCCAGACAATGGCATTATAAACCGGCTTACCGGTAGTCTTATCCCATACCACCGTGGTTTCACGCTGATTGGTTATGCCGATGGAGGCAATTTCCTCGGGGCTGATCCCGGTCTTTGCCACCAGTTCGGCTATAACGCCATACTGGGTGCTCCAAATTTCCTCGGCGTTATGCTCCACCCAACCAGCCTTGGGGTAAATCTGGGTAAATTCTTTCTGGGCCACTCCCACAATATTGCTATTCCGGTCAAACAGTATGGCCCGGCAGCTGGTTGTACCCTGGTCCAGTGCCAATACGTATTTCTTTTCCACCACAGTACCCTCCTAACACTCTAATATATTTTAAACTCCAAAAAACTGCGCGTAGAATAATGCTGCCAGCACACCGCCAATTATGGGGCCGACCACGGGAATCCAGGCATATGCCCAATCCGAACCGCCCTTGCCTGCTATAGGTAGTATAGCATGGGCAATACGGGGACCTAAATCCCGGGCGGGGTTGATGGCGTAACCGGTTGTTCCGCCAAGGGACAGGCCGATAGCTATAATCAGAATTCCCACAATAAACGGGTTAAGGCCATCGGTGAATTTATTGGCGCCAATAGCCAATATACCCAGTACCAGCACAAAGGTGCCGATTATTTCACTTATCAGGTTGGCTCCTGTACTACGGATGGCGGGGCCTGTGCTGAAAACCGCCAGCTTCGCACCTTTATCCTCCGTTTCAGCCCAGTGGGGCAAATAGTGCAGCCACACTATCACGGCTCCCAGAAAAGCTCCCGTCATTTGAGCAATAATATACGCGGGCACATCAGCCCAGGGAAACTTTCCGATGGTTGCCAAGGCAATGGTAACCGCCGGATTTAAGTGGGCCCCGCTGATGGAGCCGACGGCGTAAACGGCTATTGCAACCCCAAATCCCCAGCCGGAAGCAATAACAATCCAGCCGCCGCTTTGGGATTTGGATTTATTCAGCACGCAACCGGCCACTACGCCCCCACCAAAAATAATTAAAAGCATGGTTCCGATTATCTCGGCAATGAAAGGTATCATCTTTTTCCTCCTCCTTCTTCAGTTAATTAATAAAAAATTGTTGCGACTTTTAATACTAAAAGCCTAATCAACCACGGTCCAATTCGACAAAATCTCCGCCTCTTGATTTCACCACCTTTCTATGAAAAATACAAAACGGCCCCTATGTATATCCCGGATAGAATATTCATTGGGGCCGTCTCCATTACTCCTGGCCTGGTCAGGAATATAACAAACCCCTAATAGGGCAAATCCAAAGGAACTGCCTACCAGGGGTTATCTCCAATACTCCTAACCCGATATCAAATTTTTATAACTATTGATTTCTTTTAAATATTCTGTATATAAATTATTCGGCATTGTTTAATGTATTCCTGCCTGAAAAATAAAACTTTTTATAATTTTATGTTCCAAAGGTGCCTGAG
>CBEULQ010000108.1:0-7144 GCA_965543975.1 uncultured Desulfocucumis sp.
ATATCAACAGGCTAAGGGACAAGCTGTCCGAAATACCGGGGGCTCCCACTTTTATCAACACGGTATGGGGTGTGGGTTATAAATTTGAGGTGGTAGAATGAATTTCATCAGGAAATCAATAATTGCAAAACTATGGCTGGTCATGGTTCTGCTGGTACTGGTAATAATGTGGATATCCGGTTTTGCCCAGGCGAATATTATCAGGAAGCTCTATTACGACCAGCAATTTGAGCAACTTGCCGGGCAGGGTGAGGATATAGCCAGTGTAATAAGCAATGGAGATAATATAAAAGAAAAAATAAGGTTTCTTTCCGGTATGAGCCATACCAACATAATGCTGGTGGACCGGGAGGGTTATATAGTTGAATGCCATGGCATGGGAATGAACATGAGTATTGGTAATAACCTCACCGATAAAGTCAGTATATTCGGTCACCATGGTAATTTATTGACAACCGGAGAGTTTGACAAGGTAATGTCTGGTAGAATCGTATCTTACCGAGGGCAGAACCATATCGTGAACACCGATGTCCTGTCCGTGGCCGTACCTGTTAAGACAAAAGGGGTGGTGACAGGCGCGGTAATACTGAGCGCTCCTTTAACCACCTATGAGAAACAACTGGCTGAATTACAGAGGGTAATACTAAACGTGGGTATAGGCGGCGTTATTTTGGCCACACTTTTAAGTCTTTTACTGTCACGGTCCCTTTCCAGGCCGCTAATTCAAATGAATACCGTTGCCCGTGGTATGGCGGCCGGAAATTTTTCACGGAAAGTGGAGGTTAAAACAGAAGACGAAGTGGGTGTTCTGGCTGTATCTTTAAATAACTTGTCCCAACAGTTGCAGGAAAAAATTCAGGCTCTGGAACGCCTTGACAATACCAGGAAGGACTTCGTGGCAAGTATATCCCACGAATTAAGAACTCCTCTCACCGTTATGCAGGGTTACGCCGAGGCCCTGCAGGACAATCTGGCGGAATCGGAAGAAGAAAGGCAAGAGCATATAGGTTTTATTGTTGATGAAATACAAAGACTGAAAAGGCTTGTTGCCGAGCTTCTCGACCTGAGAAGGATAGAAACCGGCCAGGAGAAAATTGAATTAAAAACAATGAATCCACTACCTGTGCTGGAAAAATCACTGGATAAAATGAAAGCTGTTGCTGAAGAGAAGAAAGTATGCCTGAAGGGGGTTTTACCCGACCGGATACCTCCGGTTAAATCAAACCCGGACAGGCTATATCAGGTGATGATAAACCTTTTGGACAATGCCATCAGGCATACGCCGGGTGGGGGAACGGTATCGGCCACTGTGGAGATTAAAGAAGAATTTGTGGAAGTCCGCCTTTCAGACACCGGGCCAGGCATACCCGAAAACGAAATAGAACTTATCTGGGAAAAGTTCTATAAAACTGATAAATCAAGGGCGAGAAAAGGTGACGGGACCGGTCTGGGGCTGGCCATAGTAAAAAGATTAATTGAAAACATGGGAGGCACAGTATCGGTTTCCAGTAACATTGGAAAGGGAACGACTTTTTCCTTTACCATGCCGGTGGCGTAATATAAAATAAGTTTCGAGCCATACAGCCTGTAAGACCCCGACCTTCGAGGACGGGGTCTTACAGGCTATTAGCTATAGAAAAAGGAGCACATTTGTGGTGTGCTCCTTTTTCTATAGCTTAGAAAGCCTTTCGGATAAATATTCCGTATACCGCCAGGGCTAGAGTAAAGGCTGCCAAAAGAAATACACCAATGGCGCCCCGGCGGTAACCATTCTTCCAGGCCCAGTATCCATATGTAAGGGTGTAGTAGGTTATAACCAGAGGGATAATCAACAGAACCCACTGCATATTTACTCCTGTCTACCGTTTATTACCCATAATTTTCTTCATTTGAAGGATAATTATACGTTGGCTTTGTGAACTACCCCGCCCTTCGCCCTTTCTTTGCGAGTAAGGAAGGTTCAGGGCGGGGACTTCTCGGCGGGAGAGTTAAATGTTTGGAATTGGGATATTCATCCCGGCACAGGCAATACTAAAAAAAAAACTTTAGGAAGGCAACAATGAAGAAAATATTGCCCACTATATTAAAACTGATAACATTTCAAGAAAATGACATTGGCGAGGGTTTTGTACTAAAAGAAAACATAACTGACCGGCAGGGGGCAAATAAAAATAGTGATGCAACAAAGACTGCATCCGGCGGCAAACAGTTAGATAGTGGTTCCGGGGGGGGAAACAGGCAGCGCAGTGACCGGGATGATGCTCCGGCAGAGGATAGAAATAATGGCGCCGGCGATAATGATGAAAAGGAAGGCATTCCCGGGCAGGAAAGAAAAAATAAAGGTACTGGTTCGGATACCGGCGGCAGGGAGAAGAGAAATAAGGAATCTGGAAAATCCGAACAGGGCAGTGAAGGGGCAAAGGACGGCGAAGAGGACGGCGGGCGTAAGCATTCCCGGATACGGCGGGCTAAAAAGGTTTCCGCCCGTAACCTGATAAAGCCAGGATGCAGGCAGGTGTCTGATTCTAAAACGGCCAGTCACCCCGGGGAACAACTTGAAGATATACGCATAAGTCGTGATTTGAACTGTAATCGGGAGATAATTGAGTCGCTGTACGGCCTGCCCCGGAACAAGGATGTGGTGGTCAGAGAATTTGAACTGGGCACCAACCCCCGTATCAAGGCTATGCTTGTGTTTATGGACGGGCTGGTGGACAAGGCCATAATAAATCATTTGCTGCAGTCCATGATGGTCTTTTCAGATGTGGTCCGTCTCGGGGGTGACCCGGCCGAGTTGGTTTTCGAAAGCCTTTTGCCCGGCAACCAGGTGAGGGCCGTCCATTCTTACAAAGACGTTGTTTATGGTGTAAATATAGGCGACTCCGCCTTTTTTCTGCAGGGTTCGGACCGTGCGCTGGTGGTGGAAACCAAAGGCTTCGAGCACCGCACAGTGGAAAGACCCAATACCGAGCAAACAATAAGGGGACCCCAGGAGGGATTCACGGAGGTATTAAGGGTCAACACCGCGCTTATTCGTAAATACATGAGAACTGCGGAACTCAACACCGAATTTTTTAAAGTGGGAGACAGGTTCCCGAACGATATTGCCATTATGTATGTTCGGGATCTGGCCAACCCGTCCCTGGTGGAGGAGGTAAAGAGACGCGTTGAGAGTATAAAAATTGATTTTATGCCGGACAGCGGCATGCTGGAGGGGATGATAGAAGACCAGCCTTACAATCTGAATCCCCAGACCATCGCCACCGAGCGGCCCGACCGGGTGGCATCTTTCCTGGCCGAAGGTAAAGTTGCGGTGCTGGTGGACGGAAGTCCCCAGGTACTGGTGGTGCCGGCCACAATGTATGCCCAGCTGCACACCGGGGAAGAGTCTTATCTGAGGTGGCCTTACGGCACCTTTATCAGGTATGTACGGGCTACGGCTTTTTATTTGTCGTTTCTTTTACCCGGTAGCTATCTGGCTATTGTTCTTTTCCACCAGGAAATGGTTCCCACCGATCTGCTGCTGGCCATTGCCGGCAACCGGGAAAGGGTGCCCTTTCCCTCGGTGGTGGAACTGCTGCTGATGGAACTTTCCTTTGAACTGGTCAGGGAGGCGGGGGTGCGTATTCCGGGGATTATCGGCACCACCATAGGCATCGTGGGGGCATTGATATTGGGCCAGGCTTCGGTCCAGGCCAATATAGTAAGCCCCATACTGGTGGTGCTGGTGGCGGTGACAGGTCTGGCTTCCTTTGCCGTACCCAATTTTTCTCTGGCTTTTACACTGAGAATGTACCGCTTTTTTTATATTTTTATGGGTTCTATGCTTGGCTTTTTCGGTATAACCATAGGCCTGTTCGTGCAAATACTGCTCACGGTCAACCTCAAATCCTTCGGGGTGCCTTACCTGGCCCCTGCCGGGCCCCGCACCGTCCAGGGCTATGATGTTGTGTTCAGACTGCCTCTATTTGCCCACGAAAAAAGGCCCGATTATATGAATCCTCAGGATGTCCGGCGGGCGCCCCGAATCTCCAGGGGCTGGACGGCAGAAAAGGGGGACGACGGCGGTGCTAAGAGAAGGTAAATTCGGCCTGGCCGAGATGGTGGTTCTGCTGGCCATGTCCAACATGGCCAGAATTTTCATGACTTATCCCCGGAGTCTTGTGGAGGTGGCCGGACCGGCGGCCTGGCTTACCCCGCTCCCCGGGCTGGCGCTGGCCTTACTGGGGGTGTATTTCTTCTGGCTTTTGCTTAAGCCCCACCCGGACAAAACCATCGTTGAAATTACCGAGTCCGCGCTGGGCCCGGTAATCGGCACCTTTATAAATGTTATTTACGTTATTTTCTTTCTTGCGGTGGGGATTACTTTCAGCCGTATATTCAGTGAGGCCATGCTGGTCTCAATATTGCCCCGCACGCCAATCAGCGTAGTCAACACGGGATTTATTGTGACCGCCATGCTGGGCAGCTACCTGGGGGTGGAGGCGCTGGCCCGTTCAGCCCGGTTAACTTACCCCTTTGTGCTGGGAGGAATCATTATCCTCCTGGTAAGCCTATACCCCTTTTATGATATGAGTTTTTTATTTCCCATTCTGGGCAAGGGCCCCTATCAGGTGTTCGTGCAGGGGGGGCTTGCCACCGGGGTGGTTTCCGAGGTGCTGATAGCGGCTGTGATTGTGCACTGCTTTGCCTCCAGGGATATATTTCCTGCCGCAGTATCCCGGGCTATGCTGATGGGTTTCACCTATCTGTTTATTCTGGAACTTGCTATGATCATGGATGTCAACTGGAGAGCCTCCACTGAAAACACTCTGCCTTTCTACCAACTTACCCGGGACATTTACCTGGGCAGGTTCTTTCAGCGGGTAGAAGCCATTTTCGTTATTATCTGGGGATTTATAGGGATGCTTAAAATATCCATTACCCTGTATGCGGCCTCCGCAGGTTTGGCCAGGACATTGAAGCTGCCTTACTACCGCCCATTAATCTGGCCTCTGGGTTTAATTGTTTTTATAGCCAGCCTGCTGCCGCCGGATTTGCCCACAACAGCAGTAATCGATTCGGAGTATCTCAGGGTCTACTCATGGTTGCCCACTTTAATTCTACCCCTGGTGGTTCTGGCGGTAGACAGGTTTAAACGGCGGAGGCAGGCATCATGAGATTATTTAAACTGCTGGCAGTGGTTATTTTAGCTCTTTTTCTGGGCGGCTGCTGGGGCAGCCGGGAGTCCGACGAAATAGCCTATGTTATGGCCATAGGGTTCGATAAGGGTAAAAAAGGCAATATAATGGTGACATTTCAGATCGCCAACCCCAAGGTAATTGCCGGCATAACCGGAGGGGGCGGAGGAGGGGGCGGCGGTGGCGGCGGCGGCAACCAGCCCTTTTTGTACACCAGTACCCATGCGCCTTTGCCCATTGCCGCCTTTAACCTGATAAACGCGGTACAGAGCAGGGAAGTTTCCCTTTTGCACACCAAGGCTTATATTTTTTCCGAAGAACTGGCCAGGGAAGGTTTAAAGAAATATCTTAATCCACTCAACCGTTACCGGGAAACCCGGGGCACCTCCTATGTATTTATCAGCCGGGACAAGGCCCGGGACTTTATGGAAAAAAATCAGCCGTTATTGGAGGTCAGTCCGTCAAAGCAATATGAAATGGTGGCACAGCTGGCAAACGCACACGGCCTGGCGCCCCAGACCAATTTTAAACAATTCTACAATCAAACAAAATCCCTTTCCATCGAACCCGCCATTCCCCTGGTGGGGGTCAACGAAAAGGGTATGAACTCTGTTAAAAATGAACCACCTTATGTGCTGGGAGATTACCTGGCTGGTGATTTGCCTGTTGGCGGAGAAAGTAAAGCCCAGTTTATTGGGGCAGCGGTGTTCCGGAGAGACAGGATGGTGGGTGAGCTTACCGGGGATGAATCCAGGTATTTGCTCATACTGAAGGGCAATTTGCAACGCTCCTTTCTGGTTATGGACGATCCCCTAAAGCACGGCAATCCAATAGGCCTGATGCTGCGCCAGGGCCGCAAGCCCATTGTTAAGGCTTCTTTTACGGATGAGGGGCCTGTGATAAATGTTGAAATATTCCTGGAGCCTTCCATTGTTGGTATCGCCAGCGGTGTTAATTATGAAGACACTAAGGAAAAGCCGGTTCTGGAAAAGGAAATATCGCGCATTATTACCAAAAGGTGCAAGGCGGTGGTTAACCGTTCACAAAATGAATTCCAGGCCGATATATTCGGTTTCGGTGAAACCGCCAAACGGCATTTTCTTACTGAGGGCGATTGGGAGAAGTATAACTGGCCGGAAGTATATCCGTATGCCCGGGTGAATGTTAAGGTGTACGTTAAAATAAGGCGGACCGGGTTAATGTTAAAAACGCATCAGTGAACCTCCCCCGCTTATAGAAGCGAGGGCTTCAAGGAGCATTGTGACAAGAATTCCAGGCGACAACCCGTTCAGGTTGCCTCATCCGCTAAGGATGCTTTCTTTCCTGCCGATTCTCCCGACAACACCGGGGTTTTGATTCCCGGTGGCCCGGTTCCGGGCGTCTACTACTTTCCACTTAATAAGCAGTGGGCCGTAGATACGTGACTTTGGAAACTACAATACCAGTATTCCGGATATCCCCATACTTGTGCTTGCTGAGTATATTCCTGGCCCCGTGAATGTCCCGGTGACCGGTGTACCCACAATAGCACTTGTACATTCTGCCGGAAGCTTTTTTCTTCCGGCCGCAGACAGGGCATGTCTGCGTTGTGAAACTTTCGTCTATCTTGATCAGGTCGATGTTAAGGGCAACCAGCTTGTATGTGAGATAGGCCAGCAACAACCCGAATGGCCATTGGCTCATCTTTTGGTTTAGGTTGCGGGAACGACGTTTTTTCTTCAGGTTTCTTTTCTTGCGCCTGGAGGTGTTTCTTTGCACACCCTCCACGTCGCCGACGACTACGGTTTTAACGCTTTGGTGGTTGGCCCAGACGACAAATTTGCGGCTCATCTTATGCAACATGTCCTGCTGTTGATTGTTCGTCTTGCTGCCAATGCGGGCAATTGCACGGGTGTATTTCTTCCATTTGCGGCTGCCTTTTTTGCACCTGCTGCGCTTTTGGTATATTTCTTTGAATTTTTTGT
>CBEULQ010000109.1:0-7133 GCA_965543975.1 uncultured Desulfocucumis sp.
TCTTGTTATGTCAACCCCACCTGAGGATTGCTTAAAAAAAATAAGCATACTAAACAATAAAAAGCAAAAAACTACTGATCCCCAAAAAAATGAGACGAGCCATGCAAAACACAAAGAAATATTACAGAGGCAGCTGTTATTTTCCAGAGCACTTAACCAGATATCTGAAATTATCGTGAAAAATGATGATGCACAGTCTATTTTAAGGCAGATGGCAGAAATTACTGGAAAAACAATAGGAGTAGACCGTTGTCTCATTTATAATACGGATTTTAAAAAGCATCTTGCCATAGGGATGTGCGAATGGCTAAATAGTGATGTACATGGAATAACCGCCACCCAAAACATGTACAATCTGGATATATTTATCGGCGGAGCCCGGTTTATGCTAGACAACAGGCGATATCTGGAAAGTCATAGTGAGGATGTAAATCCAAATCTAACCGGCGACGGTTCCGCGGAAATTCTTCACGGGCAAATGAATATTAAAAGCATGCTCTGGCACCCTTTTTCCTTTCATAATGACGGGTTTTATTGCCTTGTGCTTAATCAAATCACCCGTCGACGATACTGGGCAGAAGATGAAATAGAATTTATAAGCGCTGCGTCAAGGCTGGTGGAAATCGCTCTGCAAAAAATAAGCTATATAATTGAGAACAAGCAGGCTTTAAAGAGACTGAGGGAAAGCGAGGAGCGTTACCGGCAGCTGGTGGAACTTTCACCTGACGTGATAGTTGTTCACAGCGAGGGAAAAATAGTATTTATAAATAAAGCCAGTGCCAGGTTATACGGCGTAAAAAATCCCGGAGAAATATTGGGGAAGCCTATTTTGGATTTTGTTCACCCGGATTACCGGGAGCTAGTTAAATTACGAATGGAGCAAATGCTTGAAACGAAAAAAGGAGTCCCTGTAATAGAGGAAAAGTTCGTTAAACTTGACGGATCCGTAATAGACATGGAAGTGTCCGCTGCCCCTTTGACGTTTGAAGGCAAACCGGCCATCCAGGTTGTGATACGGGATATTACCAAAAGAAAGCAGTCTGATACGGCGCTGCGCATGTCCGAAGAGCGCTTTTCCAAAGCATTTAAATTAAGCCCTAGCTTAATGAGTATAAATAAATTGTCGGATGGACGTTATACCGATGCCAACGAGAGTTTTCTCCGGGTCACCGGCTATCGTCGCAGCGAAATCGTCGGTCGTACCCCAATGGAACTTAACCTTTGGGTAAACCTAAAGGATATGTTTAGACTGGTAAAAGAACTGCGCCGGCACAACAGAGTACGGAACATGGAAAGCCGCTTCAGGGTCAAGTCAGGCGATATTTATGTGGGACTTTTATCGGCGGAGCTCATTGAATTAAACGGCGAGGAGTGTATACTTACTGCGATAACAGATATAACTTACAGGAAAATGCTGGAACAAAAGTTACAGGAAAGTGAAAACCTCTATCGCCAACTGGTGGAACTCTCCCCGGACGCAGTTGTGGTTCACATTGGAGGCAGGATAGTTTACACCAACAAAACAGCTGCAAAGCGTTACGGCGTGGAGAGTTCCGATTTTCTTATCGGAAAGCCGGTTACGGATTTTATACACCCGGACTACAGGGACATGGTGGAAAAGCGTTTGAGGAACACGCTGGAACAGAGAAAATTTCTTCCGCTAACAGAAATTAAACTATTGAAGCCTGATGGTTCAAGTATTGACGTGGAAATTTCGGCGGTGATCTCAACTTTTGGAGGAAAATCTGCGATACAGTCGGTAATCCGGGACATCACCCAGCGCAAGGACATTGAAAGGGAGATGGCCCGGCTGGAAAGGTTGAATCTGATAGGCGAAATGGCTGCCAGCATTGGACATGAGATCAGGAATCCCATGACTACGGTACGGGGTTTATTGCAAATACTCCAGGACAAAAAGGAATGCGTACCATATAAAGAATACTTTGGCATGATGGTACAGGAGATGGACAGGGCCAATTCAATAATTACAGAATTCCTTTCCCTGGCAAAAAACAAGCCGGTAAATTTAAAGGCACAGAGCCTAAACCAGATATTGAAAAACATATCACCACTGATAACCGCCGACGCGCTTAACTCCAATAAATTCATCACAGTGGAGTTTGGTGAGATTCCAGACATTGCACTGGATGACAAAGAAATTCGCCAACTGGTGCTAAACCTCGTACGGAACGGTCTTGAAGCCACGCCGGACGGCGGATTGCTAACAATCAAAACCTTTGCCGATACAGGATATGTAATCCTATCTATAAAAGACACGGGCCAGGGCATTAAACCGGAAGTTTTAGAAAAAATCGGCACTCCCTTCTTTACCACAAAGGACAACGGTACCGGCCTGGGCCTGGCGGTTTGCTACAGCATAGCTTCTCGGCACAATGCCGCCATAAAAACAGAAACCGGGCCGAATGGAACTACTTTTTTTGTTCGATTCGAGACAATGCATTGATAAAAACCCGGCTCCCGCCGGGTTTGCATGCTGTAAACTATTGCCGGGAAAAGGTCGCATCCTGGCAAACACTTATTTTCTATCAAATAATTGACCCAACAGTGCGATTATCGCTTTAATAATCATATAAACTGAAAAAATAACCAAAAAGCCCCATAATCCAGCCACTATGTCTCTAAACTCCATGTTTCCTTGTCCCGTTATACCCTGTTCAATTTCCAGACCGAACACAAGCACCACCAACAAGGTAAAGGTATAAACAAAAGAAATGACGGAAATGTTCCACCTGGCAAGCCTTTTAAAAACCGAGTCGACAACTAAAAATATCATAACACCGATGATTCCGATTAACCAAAAATGCAAATCCTTATCCGACAGGTTTAATTCAAGGGCACCGCTAACGCCCAGTAATAAATCGTGGATAAAGTTGACTACACTTGCCAGAGCTTTCAAAACTTCAGCCAATTCACCACATCCTTTTACCGATCCAGTATATCACATGAGCTGTCCTTGCTAAATAGCGGCACGGCGGCGGCCAGAAATTTCCTGCCGGATATGGTTTATATGAAGAGGCCTCAGGTTATACGAGTCTCAATAAAGAATCTTCAAAACCCCCAGCATGATTGATATTATCCCTATTGAAGTTCCTATCATCCAGTATTTTAGGCTGTCTATTTTTGTCGCTGTGGAGGAATCAACCCTCTCCAGACGCTTATTTACTTCCACAAAAAAATAATCAATCTTTTCATTAATGGCGTGGTAATCCGTATGTCTTTGTTTGTCGTGGTGCCTTATCTCGGCCAGGGCGAGACTGATGGTCCGGTTGATTTCTTCTCTGGCCCTGCCAAAATCATCCCTAATCTCATATACTCCTTCCTTAACCTCTTTCCTTAATTCGCTGTTCTGATCCGGCATTATTTGAACTCCCCCAAATTATATATGGTTAAGTCAGCATCCAGCGTTTTTTCGTGTAATATTACAATATATGTGAGCTTTATATTTTTGATTATATGCTGAACCGGACAGTAAACGTTGTTCCCCCGTCGCCTGTTTCGATATCAATGGTGGCATTGTGCCGGGCGGCGATACTGTAGCAAACCGCCAGGCCAAGACCGGTACCGTTGTCCTTAGTGGTAAAGAATGGCGTGCCTATCTTTTCCAGAACCTCAGGCCGGATTCCGCTCCCCTGATCTTGTACTGAAAGGTTAATTTTATCCCCCTCAATAAAAGTCCTTATGGTTAGCGTCCCATCAGACTGCATGGCGTCAAACCCGTTGCGGACAAGGTTTAGAACAAGCTGGCGAATTTCTTTCTCATTTAAGTAAATTTCAGGTACTGTCTCAAGTTTAAACACCATATATTTGTTGGAATGCATGGCATCGGCGGCTATTAACGGCTCCATGGCGGTGATTATCTTATTAATATTCTGGAATTCCATTTCCGACTGCCTGTTTCTGGCCATGGAAAGGAATTCAGTTATTATTGAATTGGCCCTGTCCAGTTCGCCAACCATTAAATCAAAATATTCCCTGTATTTGGAACAGTCCTCTTTTAACGTAAGTAACTGGAGAAAACCTCGCACCGCAGTCATGGGGTTTCTTATTTCGTGCCCGATACCGGCAGCCAATTGCCCCACCAGATTTAGCCTGTCCAGTCTGTCCATTTCCTTTTGTATTTTTATTCTGTTTGTTATATCCCTGATTATGGCTGAGAAATATATCTTGCCCCTTGATTCCCACATGGAAAGGGATATTTCAACCGGTATTTCTTTTCCACCCTTGTTAAGGGCAAAAGTCTCCAAGGTTTTTCCACTCGAGCGGGCATGACCTTTAATCGCATTCTTTATCCCTGCCAGATGCCGGTCTAGCAGTGGTCTGGGTATAATGATTGACAGTGGGGAGCCCACCGCTTCCCCGTAAGTATATCCGAAAATCAGCTCCGCCGAACTGTTCCAGAACACTATGTTCCCTATATTATTTATTGTGATTATAGCATCGCCGGCGGATTGGGCCACTGAGCGAAAATGCTCCTCGCTGTACTTTAATGACTTAATAAGGTAACTATTATACAGGGCCATGGCAGCATCCTTGGAGAATGCGTTTACTATTCTCAGATCATTCCTGTTGAACCCCCCGGGCTTATTGGCCAAAGCCAGTAGCCCAACCGTTTCCCCTTGTATGATCAGGGGTACGTGTAAGACATTATTCAGTGCAATGTGACCCTCCGGTATAAACTTAGCCCATTTGCTGTTTGGAAGGTCATTGCAACAAACAGCCTTTCCCGTTTTATAGGATATTTCTCTCAAACCTCGTATCGGCACTGAAAGCAAAGGATCAACGGTACAGGAATAATCGCCGGTGTCAAGATAAACCGCTTTGTTTTCACCATTATCGTTTTTATAACTGATATATCCCGCCGAAGCTCCCAGCAAATCCCTGCAGGATTCATATATCACCCGGGCCGCCTCTTTAAAACTCGCGTATTTCAGTACAGCGCGGGAGCTTCTTAACAACGCTGATACCTCTTTCCTGCGTATCCGGGACTCTTCCAGGGCTTCGCGCAGAGCTCCTTCCACATGATTGCGCCTGGCTATTTCCTCCTGCAGCAGTTTATTTAACTCCTCCAGTTCGTCCGTCCTTTGTTTTACCAGGTGCTCCAGGCGACTCTGATATTCATGATCCTTCTGCTTCTCCTCGGGTGGTTTTTTTAAATCCATTATGTATCAAACCTCCGGCTGCACAAGCTGACAATAAATCTTTTGGTTTTTCAAAATACGACACATCTCCAATAAAGTCTATTGCCCAGAAAAGCATCTTTGCTCAACTGGGCAATAAAATTCAAAAGCCGCCAAAGGCATTAATTTGTGCAGTCATTAATTATTCTCTTAAAAATAAAAATATCCTTTCATTAATTTGTTAATTGCATTAATTATTGTTTACAAATAATTACATCTTGAAAGTAATATTGAAATACCCTTGCCTTTAACAGTAATCTGGAATTTACAGTATATTTTGTCAAACACCAGTCTAATTGTCCTTAATTCCTTTATATATATATTGGTTTGATGTCAGGTATCTATACTTACCGAATATATTTAACGATTCCAGCGCAGCGGCCAGCGCCTCAGGGGTCCAGAAGCTGGACGGCTCCCCCACCAGTTTTTCAAGAACCAGCAAGTACCAAGTCTTTGGCTTTTTACGATCAAAATCGATTATGTATAATCTTCCGCCTGGCCTTAAAACCCTTGCTATTTCGGCCAGAATCCTGTACTGGCTTCGAAAGTGGTGCCAGGCGTCGGAAATCAACACTATGTCAAATGATCTGTCCTCGAAGGGCATGTCGGCGGCATCACCCCTGACCTGCCTGGCATTGATTTCATCCTTACCGGCCTGCGCCAGCATGGCCCGTGAGGAGTCCATGATAGTAACCCTGGCACCGGCACCGGCCAGCGGCCGGGCATTGATCCCCGTACCGCCCCCCAGGTCCAGAATTTCCATACCCTCAACCGGCGACAGCCATTCAGCCATGCTGCCGGAGTAATCCATGTTTACTTTTTTCATAAACCAGTTGTAATAGGGTGCAATTATTTCAAAAAGCAAAGTCTAATCTCACCTGTCAATTTGAATTAGCTATTAAACCACAGAAAAAAACCCGCGTTCAGCGGGTCAGGCTATTAATCCCGGTATTCCTTAATTTCCCGTAATAGTTTATTGAAAATATCCTTTACCGGTAAAATATCCTTTATCATATGCACGTTCTTGCCGGCAAAAACCACACCCTCCTGCACCTTACCGATACGGGACTGTTCCAGGGCGTTTATGATACAGTATTGCCCCGTGCAGGCTTTAAGGCAGGCGGTGCAATTTTTTGCTTTTTCCGCCAGTCCGTTCAGCATATTGTTGACAAATGAGTTTTTCAGCGCCCGCCCAGGCATTCCCACCGGACTGGGTATAACCACCACGTCATCGGGGGTGGCTTTCAGATACATCTGTTTAAACGCGTCCGAAACGCTGCATTCCTTGCTCAATACAAATCTTGTGGCCATCTGCACTCCGTCGGCTCCAAGTTTGAAAGCCCTGGCGATACCCCCGCCATCCACCAGTCCGCCTGCGGCAATCAAAGGTATTTTAATGGCTGCGCGTATGGACGGTAATATGTCAAACAGCGACTGATCGGTGCCCAGGTGTCCCCCGGCCTCGTTCCCTTCGGCCACCACCGCCGCCGCCCCGTATTTTTCGGCAATGCCGGCCAGCCTGGCGGAGGAAACTATGGAAACCACAGGCACACCTGCTTCCCTGCCCCAATTGAAAATATCCCTGGAAAAACCGGCTCCGGTGAAAATAACGTCAATTTTCTCATCTATAGCGGCCTTAACCAGTTGAGCAAATTCCCTCACTGCGAACATTATATTTACACCCACAATGCCGCCACTTAGTTTTCTGGCTTCCCTTATCTCCATTCTCATCTCTTCGGGATCCATTCCAGTGGCTCCGATAACACCGATGCCGCCAGCTTCGGCCACCGCTGCCGCCAGGGGAGCGGTGGATACCCTAAGCGCCATGCCTCCCTGAATAATGGGAAAACGGGGCATCAAGTCACCTATTTTTAACTGAGGTATTTCCAACATAACAATCTCCATCAAAAAATACTTGCAATACAAATCAATATA
>CBEULQ010000110.1:0-7110 GCA_965543975.1 uncultured Desulfocucumis sp.
GAAGCAAAACACTTCTGTAATTATGTTAATCTTATTAGTTTTAAAAAGTCACTGCCGATATTTCTTAAGCACCCTGAATATCCTGCTGATAGCCCCGAGGCGCAACTCCGGCGGATTGTTCATACGTGATGGCAAAAACCTTATCCGACAGCCATTTCCGGAAGGACTGGTTGTCGCTAAACAGCTTAAATAATTCCGTGTGGTCGGCGAGCAACTCGATCATCACCCTCTGGAGTGCCCTGTCGTGCTCAATGCGGGCGTTTTGTTTGTCGGAGTTTATCTTGGCGTTCTGATAAGCCTTGTCCGCCGCCACCTTGGCCGGGATTTCCTCGCTAATCACCTTGCGGATTTTATCCGCATCATTCCAGTCAACATTGCCGAACTGCTCGTTAAAATCCTTCAGAATATTGCTGAGCCGATCCATTTCCGGCTCCGGCTTGTATCCGCCTCCGATTGCTGGAACCGGATCGATTTCAGCGTCCTGATCCGGAAGTGTAATCTCCAGCGCGGTCTTCACCTCAACACGGTAGCTGTCCATGTCGATGGTTTCCAAAATGCCCCTGGCCAAGTCAGTTTCGCGGGGAGCGGGAAGTTTGGGGATAAGGAAATTAAGAAATATCGAAAGTTTCTCCCATACCGTATTCGTATAAGGCAGGATTGATGCAAGAAAACTGTAGGTTCGCACAAACGCTTTGGCATTGCTTTTAAAATCGACCTGTCCATCCTCATCAAGTTCATCGTTGTAGTTGGTAACGCAGGCGTCAAGTAGCGGGTCCAGCAATTGGCGATCCGCTCCATTAAGATAAAGCTCCACCAACTGCTCCACCTGATTCCATGAATACACCTGGTAATTGTCCAGGTCGGCCATCAGGTCATGCAGTTTGTTCGGATCAGTCTCCTCACTAAGGATGGTGGTGCGATAATACTGTGCGAATGCCTCCTGAATAATGTCGGCGGCGTTAATGAAGTCCAGCACAAAGGTATCATGCTTCTCGGGGTGAGCCCGGTTCAGGCGCGACAGAGTCTGTACGGCCTTGATATCCGTGAGCGGCTTGTCTATATACATTGTGTGCAATAGTGGCTCATCATAGCCGGTCTGGAACTTGTCCGCCACGATGAGAAACCGGTACGGTTCCTCCCGGAACTTTTGTTTAATAAGATTACTTGAGAAACCATTGAGTTTTGCTTCCGTAACCTTTTCACCGCCATACTCATGCTCGCCGGAGAAAGCCACTATCACTCTGTATGGGCTTTTCCGCTCACGCAAATAGTCTACAAAGGCAAAGTAATACTGGATGGCCCGTCGGATACCGTTTGTCACCACCATGGCCCGGGCCTTGCCACCGATTTTCTGTCGGTTAACTACCTGCTCGTGGAAGTGATCCACCATAATTTCAGCCTTTTGCCTAATGGCGTGATCGTGCGACTCTACGAAGTGCCGGAGCTTCTTTCTAGCCTTTTTCGTATCGAATACCGGGTCGTCCTCCACTGTTTTCATCAGACGATAGTAACTGGCCACCGGCGTGTAGCTCTTTAGCACATCTAAAATGAACCCTTCCTGGATAGCCTGTTTCATTGTATACGAATGGAAAGGCAGGTGCCTGGTATTAAAACCTTCCCGACATGACTCTCCGAATATTTCCAGCGTCTTATTTTTAGGTGTCGCAGTAAAAGCGAAATAACTAGCATTGCTAATCATTTTACGGGATAGCATTATTCTGTTAATCCTATCTTCTGTCGTTTCTTCTTCATCATTGACTGTATATTCGTTTATATCCTCAGCCAGGGTCATATTCATCTTGGCTGAAGTCCTGCCCCCCTGGCTGGAATGGGCCTCATCGATAATAATGGCAAATTTCTTGCCCCGATGCTCGTCTCCTATTTCATCTAGTACAATGGGAAACTTCTGCACCGTCGTAATGATAATCTTCTTCCCAGCTTGTATAAACCGCCGCAAATCTCCGGAATACTGGGCATGTCCCACCGTTGATGACACCTGGGCAAACTGTTTAATGGTGTCTTTGATTTGCTTGTCCAGTATCCTCCGATCGGTTACGACGATTACCGAATCAAAAATCGTCTTGCCTTCATTTTCCAAACCAATTATCTGGTGAGAAAGCCAAGCAATGGAATTGCTTTTGCCACTCCCGGCCGAATGCTGAATCAGGTACCGCTTTCCGGCACCGGCCCCGGTCGAGTCTGCCAGCAACTTCCGGACTACATCAAGCTGATGAAAACGTGGAAAAATCTGCATATATTTCTTCCTTCCACGATCATCCTTCTCCTCTACTATTTGGGCGTAGTTCTCCAGAATGTCGGTAAGGCCTTCCTTTGTCAGAATTTCCTTCCAGAGATAGTCCGTTTTCAAGCCTTGCGGGTTCGGCGGGTTGCCCGCACCATCGTTACAGCCCTTGTTAAAAGGCAGGAACCAGGATTTCTTGCCCCTTAGGTGTGTACACATGCGCACTTCCTGATCGTCCACGGCAAAATGCACAACACATCTCCCGAATTGAAAAATCAGCTCTTTTGGATCGCGGTCACGTTTGTACTGCTGCACAGCATCTTCCACGGTTTGTTTGGTTAGCCGGTTCTTGAGCTCGAAGGTGGCAACCGGCAAACCGTTGATGAAAAGACAAAGGTCCATAGATAGCTGCGTCTCATTCTTGCTGTAGCGCAACTGCCGCGTGACGCTGAAAATGTTAGCCCGGTAAAGCTCCGCCGCCCTGGTATTGCCTGGTGAGGGCGTACCGTAAAACAGATCTATTGACGAAGGACCGTGCCTGACGCCCTTGCGGAGCGCGTCGATAACACCCCGTTTGGCAATCTCTCCCTGGAGCCGGTGAAGGAACTGCTGCCGCCTGGGGCCATCCACATCCAGTTCAAGTGATTCCACTACTTTAGGCTGGGTCACTCGCAGGAAGTTCAGTAATTTGACCAGATCCACGGCATGTTCGCGGTCATAGTCCCCGGGCTGACCCTGCTCGTAACCGGACTCGTTGACCAGGGACTCAACGATTAAAGCCTCAAGGCCCCTCTCACTTATGTCAGTCGTCGGCATAGTCTCCCTCCTCGGTATCCGTATACTCACCGGTTGTCAATAACTCGTCGTCTATCTCCTCCATACTGTCATCCAGTGCATAAAAGTCTTCGGACATGAATTCGTCGGCTTGTATAGCTAAATGCCTCACGTCCACGTTACCGGTCACCACATCGGCAATGAGGCGGGTTCTGTATTCGCGGATGATGGAGATTTCACGCTGTGCTTGTTCGGTCATAATTTTAATTGGCTGTAGTTGCTTTTCTAGCCAATGGCATATTCTTTCCTGTTCAATTATGGGTGGAAGAGGGAAAATAGCATTTTTTATAGCATGCTTCGAAAGGCCATAGCGAGTCACTCCAGTCGCCGCCAAATTAAATTGGTGCCTTAGCAATGGTGCCGTAAAGCTCCGATAAAGGTAGTCGCTGTACACGATTTCTGGTTTGGGTCGGATTAAAGCCAGATGGTATCCACAAAGAACTCCATCAATATTTTCAGCTACAAGGGCAGGAACAGCTATATCTTCCCATGACTCTGAATCTTTGGTAATTAATATGTCGCCTACTTTTATTGTATAGGCAGAAATTTCAACTTGGGTAGCAGTTGCTGACATAAAGTCAATTTCGCTAGTAATCTTTTCATGCTTGTATACATCTGTATAATTACATAGCCTGACATATATTTCACCATCAATTGAGTGCTTATCAACACCACTTAACCTAATTATAGCCATCTGCTTCAGCGTATAAATGTTCCAATGCTCCGGAATATCACCCAGCCAGTCAAAACCGGAGGGTTTAAGGCGAACTTTGGGATTAAGCCCACTGGTCACAGCTTGTTGAATGATTGCCTGTTTTTGCTCGTTAAGCAACTCGATCTGCCGCGATTTGTTACGAATAAAGCGGCGAACCCGCCGATCAAGCCGATCAATCCAGTGTATTATAACCCTCTGTTCTGTTACTGGGGGTACGGGAACACGGATGTTGTAAAAATCGTCCGAGTACAACCTCCAGAAACCCTCAACAATACCTTTGGTGGAACGACGAAGTTCAGCGACGTACTCTGGTATCTTGAACACCATCTCAAAGAACCGTACCTCACCGCTTGTAATGAGGCGAAATACCGAGTAATCCGGACTGACCACACCATCTTGCGGAGCATAAGCGAAAACACCAAGATGTGCCTTTAATCGATTGAGTACAAGGTCGTTTTTACTGCATAACTTTCCACTGATGTATGATTCAGATTGAAGTCGTCTCTCGTTAATCTTTGAACTTTCAACAAGACCATACTTTTGACTCATTGAAAAGTGTGTTTCTGTGCCGGTCGTTGAACGATTATCTATTTCACAGAAGATATATTTGGTACGTATCATTTCCCAATGTTTTGGAATTTTACCCAGCCATGGCAATCCGGAGTCCTTATATGCAGGGTAGGATTTCGGCTTCCAGTTCACAGCCCGACCTCCCGCAAAATCTGTTCATGGGTTTTTTTGCTTTCCCATTTGTATTCCCTTTGGTAGTAATCAATGGAATATTTTATACCTTTTAATAATTCGCGGATAGTTATGGCCTTGCCTAAAATCTCTCGCATATAGCTTACTCCTCATTAACCAATATTTCTTCAAGAATACCCTCGGTCTCTTTCTGCAATGCCTCGATATCAGCCCTTATTTCTTCAAGTGTCCGCATTTGCGAGGGCTTGTAGAAGTAGCGGGTGAAGGAAATCTCGTAGCCGATTTTCGTAGCCGAATTATCAACCCAGGCGTCAGACACATGGGGAAAAACCTCCTGAAGGAAGAAAGCCTCAATACCACCGTCTGCCAGCAGAGGCACCTGCTCGGTATCGCGCAGATTGGTGTCTGGCACATACTCCACCACTTGGAGTTGGCCGTTGATCTCAACCTTGTAACGGCCATGTATGGGGTTCGGCTTTGCCTTGCCGGGTTTATAAATCTTCGCGATAACCGGTACAGCAGCCTTATCCCGCATCGCCAGTTTTTCCTGTAATATTTTTTGGCGTTTGGCTGTCACTTTCACGCCCTGACGATCAGCAATTGCCTCAATAGAATCCATAAAGATGTTAAAATTGAGGTGCGGTCCGTGGCCGAGAGACGTCGCCGCTATATCGATAATACCGGCAAGTACCTCATCTTTCACCTCCCTGCAATAGGCACGAAAGTGATCGCAAGCGGTATCGGACAAATCGACGCGGAGCCTCAGAGGGCGCTCCACAGTTATTTTCCAGTAGCCGAAGGTCTTGTTTAGAAAAATCTTGGACTCCTCCGTCTCTTTAAAAGCCAGAAATGTGTCGCAGATTTTCCGGATGTGTTCCTCGCTCAACTCGCAGTTTTTTTTGCCCAGATTCTTACGCAGCGGCTTATACCAGCCGGTGGCGTCAATAAGCTGGATTTTACCTCTGCGTAAGTCGTGCTTCCGGTTGGTGAGCACCCAGATGTACGTAGCAATGCCGGTGTTATAAAACATGTTCAGGGGCAGGGCGATAATGGCCTCCAGCCAGTCGTTTTCTATTATCCAGCGACGGATGTTACTCTCCCCCTGACCGGCGTCGCCGGTAAAAAGAGACGAACCGTTGTGCACCTCGGCGATGCGGCTGCCCAGCGGGGACTTGCGTTTCATTTTAGTGAGCATGTTGACTAGAAACATCATCTGTCCGTCGCTGGAGCGAGTTATTAGTTTTAAATCCGGATCATCATCGTGTTCGACAACGAAGCGGGAGTCCTTAATATCGTTTTTGCCGCCTAGTCGTTCAAGGTCAATCTTCCAACTCTTCCCATAAGGTGGATTGGAAAGCATAAAATCGAAATCGTCGGATGGAAATGCATCCTGGGACAGCGTCGATCCATGTCTGAAATTTTCCGCCTCCTCCCCCTGGCCCTTTAGTAAAAGGTCTGCTTTGCTGATGGCATAAGTTTCGGCGTTTATTTCCTGGCCGAACAGGTGGATGGATACATCTTTCCCGTATTCCCTGGCGAGACGATTCAGAGTCTCCTCAGCAACGGTAAGCATACCGCCGGTACCGCATGCCCCATCGTAAACCAGGTAAGTGCCGGACTCAATTTGGCCTGCTACAGGCAAAAAAATCAGGTTGGCCATCAGTTGTACCACATCCCGGGGAGTAAAATGCTCGCCGGCCTCCTCGTTGCTCTCCTCGCTGAAGCGGCGTATAAGTTCTTCAAATATTGTTCCCATGGCATGGTTATCAAGAGGCGGGATTTTAATATTCCCGTCCTGGTCGTAGATTGGCTTGGGACTTAAATTAATTGATGAGTCAAGAAACTTTTCGATTAGATTGCCGAGGATATCGGCTTCAACTAGCGTGGGAATCTGATTACGGAATTTAAACTTATCAAGAACTTCCTGCACATTTGGCGAAAAACCATCAAGATATGCCTCAAAATCGGCCTTAAGTTGCTGCTGTCTGGCACGAGCTTTCAAATCTCGAAGAGTGAATGGTGATGTGTTGTAAAAAGCCTGCCCCGAGGCTTTCCTTAACGCGGCATCCTGGTTGGCAATACCGGCTGAGTCAAGAGTCATTTTCATATTCATTACAGCCTCTTTTGTGGGTTCCAAAATGGCATCAAGACGGCGGATAACAGTCATCGGGAGAATAACATCCCGGTATTTACCTCGGACATAAACATCCCGCAATACATCATCGGCGATACTCCATATAAAATTGGCAATCCAGCTAAGTTGATTCTGATCCATTTCTGTCTCCTTTTTTCTGTCATGCTTCACGAGACTTATTATCATTAAAGAGCTGATTAATGTTTCTTTAATAGTTTATATTTTAAACAGACGCAATTTCCTCGTGAACCCTTCACTCATCACAATCATTGATCATCAGTCAATATTCATATTTCCATGAATTACCGGTAATCTATATGGATGCTGGATAAATTCATAGACATTAACCAACATATTCAAATAAATTATTCTATTATTAAACTGGAATCCCTTCATACCAGCTTCCTGTAGCATTACCTATTGTATACAAGATGTTTTAGCAAAGAAAACAAGAATCTTTATCTTTTTGCTAAAACATCTTGT
>CBEULQ010000111.1:0-7049 GCA_965543975.1 uncultured Desulfocucumis sp.
GCATACGAGATAGTAAGCCGTGACTGGAGTTCAGACGTGTGCTCTCCGATCTCTGTCAATACACCTTGAGCCATTTATCAAAAGAGATGCGGCAGCCGGGGACGACACCTTAATTTCCCTGGAAAAGGCGGAGAAATTAGCTATATTAAAAGCCCTGGATTATTTCGGGCGAACAGTGGACGGGAAAAGAAATGCTAGCAGGTACCTGGGGATTTCCCTGGCTACCCTTTACAATAAATTAAAAAAACATGATATTGAATAAAATACTGGTTATATGTTGGACTATTATTTTTCTAGGTTTCTGGAAATAATTCCAGAAACCTAGAAAAATAACTTGGCCTTAATAATTTTCTTCTTTTACAGGGAATAATGCTTAAACTTTTCTAAGAAACTTGAAAAATTTTAAATAGGTTTTACACGGTATAAAGCATTCTTTTCCAGATAAACTCCGGTTTGCGGAGTTTTTTATTTTACTGGCATTTTTTATGCTTATAGCTATTAAATAAGGGAGGGACAAACTATGCGAAGTTGGGGAAAATTAATAACGGCAATGGTCACTCCTTTTAGTAAGGATGGCTCCATTGATTACGGCAAAGCCGGGGCAATGGCCGAGACCATTATTGAAAACGGCAGCGACGCGGTTGTCGTGGCCGGTACCACAGGAGAATCAGCCACACTATATACTAATGAAAAAATAAAACTCTTTAAAACCGTGAAATACTGCGTGGGCGATAAAGGCGCGGTCATTGCCGGTACCGGGTCGAATTTCACTGCGGAGTCGGCGCGTTTAAGCGCGGAGGCTGAGAGCGCCGGCGTGGACGGACTGCTGCTGGTGGTTCCTTATTACAACAAACCGCCCCAAGAGGGTTTGTATGAACATTTCAAAAAGATAGCCGCGGCAACATCTCTTCCGGTGATGCTTTATAACGTTCCCGGGCGGACGTCATGCAATTTGTTGCCGGAAACCGTTGCCAGGCTGGCGGAAATACCCAATGTACGCGCAATTAAGGAGGCAAGTGGCAATCTCGGCCAGGCGGGTGATTTGCTGAGGTTGCTGCCCCAGGATTTTGAGATTTTTTGCGGTGACGATGCTCTGACGTTGCCCATGCTTTCCCTGGGAGCCGCCGGGGTGGTAAGTGTTGCAGGACATATCGCCGGCGGCACGCTTAAAAAAATGATTCGCCTTTTTGAACTGGGAGAGCACAGAAAAGCGGCAGAAATGCACATTAAGCTGCTGCCCTTGTTTGAAGCCATGTTTATTAACACCAATCCCATTCCGGTGAAGGAAATGTTAAACCAGCTGGCTGTCGGTGTGGGGAGCTGCAGGCTTCCTTTAATCGAAGCCACTCCCCGGGAAAAAGAAAAAATCGCCATATGCCTGGAACACTATAAAGATTCGGGCCTGCTTGATGACATGTCCGCCCTAACGAAAAATAATCCGCAAAAGTGAGTCTTATAAGCAGGGGCAAAACGCCGCACGCAAAACAGAGATTGGAGTAGGAGGAACCGTAATGCTAGGAGTTATTATGCTGGATACTCTATTCCCACGCTTCCCGGGGGATATCGGCAATCCCCAAACATTTGATTTCCCAGTTAAGTACCTGGTGGTCCGGGACGCCTTTCCCGTCAGGGTTGTCTGTGATGCCGACCCGGAATTGCTCAGACCCTTTATACGCGCGGCTAAACAGCTCGAAAACGAGGGAGCAAGGTTAATCTGCACCAGTTGCGGCTTCCTGTCCATTTTCCAGAGGCAGATTGCCGGAGAATTAAAGGTACCTTTTATATCCTCCAGCCTGCTGCAGGTTCCAATGGTACACAGCATGCTGGGGAAAGATAAAAAGGTGGGCATATTAACTGCCCATGCAGGCCACCTTACCAGTGAGCATTTTGCGCAGGCGGGGGCTGAAAACATTCCTTTGGTTATACAAGGCATGGAAGGTGAGTACGAATTTTCTAAGGTTTTTATAGGCAACAGCCCCGAAGCTGATTTTAACAGGCTGGAACAGGAGGTAGGGAGGATGTCGGCTACTTTCGCAGGACGCAGCGATATTGGCGCCATTGTGCTGGAGTGCACCAACCTGCCGCCTTTTGAGTCCCGGATACGGAAGGTCACCGGGCTTCCGGTGTTCCACCTGAACAGTCTTATTAATATGGTTTACCGGATGCTCTGATTATCAAAATGCCAAAAATCACAACAGGGGTCGGAGGTAACGAAGTGAGATCAGACGTAGCGGAGGTAGTAATCGTAGGAGGAGGTATAATAGGCTCCTCAACGTCTTATTATCTGGCTAAGAAAGGAATCAGCACAATACTGCTGGAAGCCGGGGACATCGCTTCCGGCACCTCCGGTTCCTGCGACAGGGCGATTATGATCCAGTCTAAGAATCCCGGGCTGCCCCTAAAGATGGCCATGGCCGGATTGGGAATATACCGTGAACTTGAAGATGAACTGGGGGCGGACCTGGAGTTCGGCAACACCGGGGGCATGATCCTCATTGAGTGCGAGGATGAAATGAAAGTGATGGAAAAGATCGTCCGGCGGCAACGGGAGGCCGGAATTGATGTGAGGATAATTGGCCGGGACGAGGCTATGTCGCGCCAGCCGGCGGTTTCCCCTCATATAATAGGCGCCACATACTGGGATGGGGATGCGGATGTCAACCCCATTAAGGTGTGTTTTGCCATGGGCAGGGCGGCCAGAATGATGGGGGCCGACGTAAGGCTCAACTGCAGGGTAACCGGCTTTCTAATTGAAGAAAACAGGGTCACTGGGGTACGCACCTGCAGCGGGGAGATCAAGGCGGAGAAAATTATCATTGCAGCGGGGGTTTGGACGCCGGAACTCGGTAAAATGGCCGGCATTAAGATTCCCATTATTCCCAGGAGGGGGCAAATACTTGTTTCAGAAAAATTACCTCCGCTGATTAACGGAAATATATTGAGCGGCAGATACATAGCATGCAAACACAATCCCGAACTGGCAAAGGTCGAGGGTGAAGCCGCCCAAGCCCTTGGGATAGGCCTTTCTCTGGGACAAACCAGCAATGGAAATTTGTTGATCGGGGGCACCCGGGAATTTGTCGGCAATAACCGCGGTACCACACCTGAGGCTGTGAAGGCCATTGCCGAAAACGCGGTGCGTCTTTTCCCGGTGCTGAAAAAAGTACGTATAATAAGGAGCTTTGCCGGATTAAGACCCTATACTCCCGACGGTCTGCCTGTTCTTGGCCCGGTTCAGGACAGGCCCGGTTTATTCATAGCCGCCGGCCATGAGGGGGATGGGATTGCCCTGGGACCGATCACCGGCAGGCTCATGGCCGACATGGTGACGGGAACCGCCAACGGATGGGACTTAAGCTTGTTAAGCCCCAATAGATTCCATGATAATCATTTATTGCTGTAAAAATGCAGAAACGGCTGTTAATACATTTGTTAATACTGCCTGAATTTTGGACAATGACATTTAAATTTTGACTGATTAGTTAAGAAAGGAAGGAATCACTTGGAATCAATGACAATGCCGCTTGTAGACCTGGATTGGGATTTGTATATAGGGGGTCGCTGGATTTCAACAAATAAAAAAATACCAGTACAGAATAAATTCGACGGACAAATCATGGGCTGGGTGAGTGAGGCGGACGCAAAACTGGTGGAGATGGCCGTGCGGGTTGCCAGAAAAACCGCGGACGGTCCTGCGACATCTCCCTTGGAAAGGGCTCTGTGGCTTAAACGGGCGGCCGACCTGGTTAAAGAGCGCCGGGAGCAGTTTGCCCGCACCATCGCCGGAGAGGCCGGTAAACCCATAATTAATGCAAGGGCCGAGGTAATGAGGGCTGTTGAAACCCTTACCGTATCCTCCGAAGAGGCAAGGCGTATTGCCGGGCATGAAATACCCGTTGCCGCCGCGCCCGGCGCCTCCAACCGCCTGGGATTTACCATGCGGTTTCCTCTGGGTGTAGTCTGCGCCATTACCCCTTTCAACTATCCACTGAACCTGGTCTGCCACAAAATAGCACCGGCCCTGGCAGCCGGAAATGCCGTGGTATGGAAACCTTCAAGCACAACTCCTCTGACAGCAGTTTTGCTGGCAGCAGTTTTAGAAGAGGCCGGGGTACCAGCCGGTTTCATTAATCTCGTCCCAGGTTCCGGTAAAACCGTGGGGGATGTTCTGCTCAATGATCTCCGGATAGACTTCTACACTTTCACCGGCAGTCTGCTTACGGGAAAACACATCAGAAAGAGTATCGGCATCAGGAGAGCCACCTTTGAACTGGGTTCCAACTGTGGTGTGATAGTGCACCGGGATGCGGACATAGATACTGCCGCGGAAAGCTGCGTGGAAGGCGCCTTTTCCTATGCGGGGCAGAACTGCGACAGTGTGCAGAGGATATTTGTTCACAGAGATATTTACGTTCCATTCAGAGAACGTCTGGTATCCCTGACAAAATCGCTAAAAACGGGTAATCCCATGGATGAAGACACCATGGTTGGCCCAATGATATCACCTCAGGCGGCTCAGAAGGCAGGTGATCTGGTTCTGTCCGCCGTTGAGTCCGGGGCCGCGATTCTATGCGGAGGTGGATTAAGGGGCAGCTTGCTGGAACCCACCGTGCTTGATAATGTGCCCAAGGATCACCCTGTGGTTTGTGAGGAGATTTTTGCCCCCATCGTGAGCATTTTTTCATATGACAATTTGGAGGACGCAGTGGCCATGGTTAACGACAGCCGCTACGGACTTCAGGCCGGGGTATTCACCAGCGACCTGAACGCGGCCTGGTACGCGGTAAAAAATCTCCGGGTGGGCGGGGTAATGGTAAATGAAAACAGTTGCTACCGTGTTGATCTTATGCCTTTCGGGGGCGCCAAGGAAAGCGGTGTTGGCCGGGAAGGCCCCCGTTACGCCATAGAGGAAATGACGGAGCAGCGACTGGTGGTGTTTAATCTTTAAACGGATCTGGTTGGTCGCCGATGACCGTTATAAATAAATGCTGGAAGGGGTGAACAAGGCAAAGGTTGTTCAGTCAAAGGTATAAATGATTGAAGGGGATGAACATATGACATTATTCACTATTACATGGGCCATTACCATCGTATTCTGCCTGATTTTTCTGTATATTGCCTGGCGGGTCCGGGACAAGGCAAGCGAGAACTTTACCAGCTACGCCATTGCCGGAGGCACTCTCCCGTTTATACTGGTGATGTTCACCGATATGTCCACCATCATGGGCGCAGGTAATTTTATGGGGCACGCCACTAACGGATACAAGATTGGTTTTAGCCAACTGTTCTTTGTTTTTGGAGAACAGGGCTCCAAAATTATCTTTGCCCTGTTGTTTGCCGGGTTTGCCGGGAGGTTTTTTTACCGCTCCATTGCTGAGATGATGGACGACTTGCTGTTCAGGGACAAGGTTTCCAGGGCCATTGTGGGGCTTCTGACCGTGGTGATTATGATTGCCTGGATAGGTGGCCAGGGTAAGGGCATGGGCTACGTTTTCGAACAGTTCACCGGGGCAAACCCCACTGTCATTATATTGTTCTTTTCAGCAATATTCATTTTGTATACTTATATAGGCGGTATTCACGGGGTGGTCTGGACCGAGTACATGCAGGGCATAATGATTGCGGTATTTGGAGTGGTTTTCTATATAATGGCCTTTGCCCCTGTTAATTACAGCGTTACTGAACTCAGCGCCCGCCTGACGGCTGCCGGGTCCGGGAATCTCACGGAATTTAAACTCTCCTGGCAGGCTGTGAATAATTTTATAACCGCCTGTTTCGGCATACTGGCAGCCCAGGTGTACTGGCAGCGCTGTTTTGCGTCCAAAGACGGCAATACAGCCCGTAACGGTATGCTGGTGGCCGGTATTTTTGCACTTGTGACCACCAGTCTTACGGTTCTGGTGGGTATGGTGACCAAGACCATCAATCCGGATTTGGACCCCAACATGGCCATGCCGTGGTTGATGACCAACCAAATGCCCATGGCGGTTACCGCCATAGTTTTCACTCTGATACTGGCGGCAGCTATTTCCAGTGCGGCATCCAACCTCAATTCGGCAGCGGTAATACTGGTCAATGACTTCGTAAGACCGTTTAACACACAGGTTTCCGAGAAAACCCAGGTAAACCTGGCCAAGGGCTTGACGGTGGTGGTGGGAATCTTTGCGGCCCTGGCTGCCATGTATTCGCCCAGTATTATCAGCTTATTTTCCAAAGCCTATACCATGGCGGGTGGCAGCGTGGTGCCGGTTTACCTGGTTGGATTGCTTTGGAAACGTGACTACAGCAGGGCTTTCGAGGCCGGCGGAAAGCACAACAGCCGCCTGACCCCATGGGGAGCCAGGGTGGCGCTGGTTGTTGGAGCAATAGTGTCCTTAATCCAGGGAGTGCTCTGGGGTATTCCCACTGCAGCGCTTTTGGCTGTGATAGTATCGCTCTTAACCCGTAGCCAGTTGGAGGCTATTGACAAAATGAGCGGAGAAGCAAAACAGGCCGCCGCCCGTTAACGGCTCCGCACAAGGCCCGCTTCGGGGCTTTCGCAAAATGTCGCTTATGGAGGAAAAAATGCTGCGCATCGAAGAGGAATGCGGACTGGAAACTTCCCAGCGCCGGGAAGAGATAACTTTTACCTTTAACGGTCGCGAACTTAAAGGTTACGCCGGAGAGCCCATAGCCTCGGCCCTGCTGGCTAACGGCATCAGAACGATTCGGCATCACGAAAAATCCGGTAGACCCCGGGGCATCTACTGTGGTATAGGTCACTGTTACGAATGCCGGGTGATAGTGGACGGAATACCGGGGGTCAGGGCCTGCATCACCCCCCTTAAGGCGGGTATGACGGTTTCGTCGGAATGGAATGAAAGGATGACAAAGGCCGATGAAAACTGATGTTGCTGTGGTGGGAGCAGGGCCGGCGGGGCTCAGTGCGGCTTTGTACCTGGCCGGCAGGGGACTTCAGGTAACGGTTCTGGATGAGTATTATCGGCCCGGAGGACGGCTTCTGGGGCAGTTGTATGAAAACAATAAAAAACCTATAGGGAAGCGTTTGT
>CBEULQ010000112.1:0-7008 GCA_965543975.1 uncultured Desulfocucumis sp.
CGGAAGTTCCGGGAGTAGCAGGGATGAGCGGCGGGGTGGTGGGCGGCATCACCGAGATGCTGGGCCGTAAGAATCTTTCCAAGGGAGTAAAGGTGGAAGTAGGCGAAAAGGAAGCCGCCGTGGATATGTTTATCATAGTTGACTACGGTACCCGCATACCGGACGTGGCTGCCAGGATACAGGAAAATGTAAAGAAAGCCATAGAGTCCATGACCGGATTGACGGTGGTGGAAGTTAACGTAAACGTTCAGGGGGTTACTTTCAGTCAGGAAACCAGGGAAGAAGAGCACAGGGTGAAGTAACGGCCCGGGTTAAGGGGGTTTGTTTATGAATCCGTTTGACCGGGTTCTGTTGGTGGTATACTCAGGTGTTACCTCTTTAATGTTGATATTGTCAATATTTATGCTATCGGGCTGGGAGCTTTTGACGGGACTCCTGGTGGATGTATACAGCCGTCCATTTTTTTTGGAAACGCTGTTTGTGCTCATTGGAATATACATTCTTGTGGGTATAAGGTTTATCTGGTTAGGCATACGGCCGGCAGCCAGACATGCTGTTGTGCAGGAAGGTAAACTGGGCCAGGTGCGCATAGCGCTCACCGCCGTTGAGGATCTGGTTAACAGGGTGGTTTCCCAGAACAGCGGCATAAAGGATGTCAAATCAAAGGTTGTCAAGGTTCCGGATGGGGTGGGCATTAACGTTAGGGCTTCGGTGACGCCGGATGTGCAAATACCGGAAATTTCCCAGTTGATTCAGCAGCAGGTGAAGGAGAAAGTGCTGGAAGTTACCGGTATGCCGGTGCAAAACGTGCGAATTTTAGTGAATAGTATATCAGCCCATAAACCCCGGGTGGAATAGAGGGAGTGCTGATGGATCTCCAGATATTATTGGAACTTATTGAAAGAAACCGGGGCAAGGTTGCCGGAGTGGCATTGGGATTGGTGTTCGGCTGGTTTGCCATAACCTACGGGATATTTAAAGCGATATTTGTATCCCTGTGTATAGTGGTTGGGTATTATATCGGTAAAAAGCTGGACGAACAAATGGGATTTAAGGACATACTCTCCGGGTGGTTTAGGGAAAAATAGCGTCAAAGGTTCGCGGAGGTAGAGTATGGGCAGAAGACAATCGCGGGAAGCCGCTCTGCAGACTGTTTTTCAGGTTGATGTAGGGAAGGCCGACCCGGAATATGCTTTAAATTATTTGGCACGGGATAGCGGTATAAAAAAAGAAGACATTGATTTTGCCAGGCAACTGGTTATGGGAACCCTGGAGAATCTGGCTGAGATCGACCGGATTATAGCCACATACAGCAAGGATTGGCAGTTGGACAGGCTGGCCAAGGTCGACCGCAACATTATGCGCCTGGCGGTTTATGAGATTATATACCGGGAAGATATACCCGCCAGCGTTTCTGTAAACGAGGCCGTTGAGCTGGCAAAAATTTTCGGCGGAGAGGATTCCGGCAAATTTGTCAACGGTATACTTGGGCGGGTGGTGGCTATGCCTGGAATTGCAGAAGTAGAAATAGATACGGAAAAAGAAAATTTGCAGAGAACTGAAGTGTGACAGTTCTCTTTTATTTTTCCATTTCTCTACTTTTCTGATAAAGTGAATATTCCGTTTAGATATAAAATTTTGTCCATTATGTTCAGTTGGGCAGGAATCAAAACAAATTCCGAGAAATATAAAAATTAATATTTTAATAATTATAGAGAGAACAGAGGGAGGGAGAAAGTTTTCTATGTTCAAAATCTTGGAGAAAGAGGTATTCTCTCCGATCATCAAGCTGATGGTAATCGAAGCCCCGAAAGTGGCAAAAAGCTGCCAGGCCGGGCAGTTTATCATTCTCCGGATTCACGAGGAGGGTGAGAGGATTCCGCTTACCATTGCTGACTTTGACCGGGAGAAGGGCACCATCACCATCGTGTTCCAGGAGGTGGGCAAAACCACCGCGCAACTGGGCAGGATGGAAGCCGGCGAATATATCAAGGATTTCGTGGGCCCGCTGGGAGAAGCCACCCATATTGAAAAACTGGGCAACGTTCTGGTGGTCGGCGGCGGCGTAGGAGTGGCTCCGGTGCATCCCATCGCCAGGGCGCTGAAAGAGGCCGGCAACCATGTCATCGGTATAATGGGCGCCCGCAACAAGGACCTCCTCTTCTGGGAGGATAAAATGAGAGCTGCCTGCAGCGAACTGCTGGTTACCACCGATGACGGCTCCTATGTTCGTCAGGGATTTGTTACCGATGTTATGAAAGAGGTTATAGAAGCAAAAGGAAAGGAAAATATTCCCCTCTGCATAGCCATCGGCCCGCAGCCTATGATGCGCGCCTGCAGCAACCTTACCAAGGAATACGGTATCAAGACCATCGTCAGCCTGAACGCCCTTATGGTTGACGGCACCGGCATGTGCGGCTGCTGCCGGGTGTCAGTGGGCGGTGAAACCAAGTTCGTCTGCGTGGACGGTCCGGATTTCGACGCACACCAGGTGGACTGGCTGGAACTGGGACGCCGGGGAGCTTATTTCCGTGCGGAAGAGAATAAGGCTACGGAGCACCATGCCTGCAAGTGCGGAGGTGGTAAATAATGACTGATACACCGAAAGCAAAGAAGGAAATTAAGCCGACTAAGAACCCCATGCCGGCCCAGGATGCCCTGGAGCGGGCCAGGAATTTCAGCGAGGTTGCCACCGGCTATACGGCGGAAATGGCTGTTGAAGAAGCCCAGCGCTGCCTGCAGTGCAAAAAGGAGCCCTGCCGCCAGGGCTGCCCGGTGGAAGTATATATTCCACAATTTATCAAATTAGTGGCTGAAGGTGATTTTGCCGGAGCCGTTGCCAAACTGAAAGAGAAAAATGCCCTTCCTGCAGTATGCGGCAGGGTCTGCCCCCAGGAGAACCAGTGCGAAAAGTACTGCACTCTGGGTAAAAAATACGAGCCCGTAGGCATAGGTCGTATCGAACGTTTCTGCGCCGACTGGGAACTGGCCCAGGGAGTAACCATTCCTGAAGTTGCCCCTCCCACTGGATTTAAAGTGGCCGTGGTGGGCTCGGGCCCTGCAGGTCTTACCTGCGCCGCGGACCTGGCTAAACTGGGCCACAAGGTAACGGTTTTCGAGGCCCTGCATGTGGCCGGCGGAGTGCTTATGTACGGCATACCCGAATTCCGTCTGCCCAAGGCAGTGGTACAGGCCGAGGTGGAAAACCTCAAGAAGCTGGGCGTTGAAATAGAAGTCAACTCGGTAGTCGGCAAGTTCGCCACTGTGGATGAGCTAATGGAGGGCGGCGGTTTTGACGCGGTGTTTATCGGCACCGGCGCCGGACTGCCATACTTTATGAAAATATCCGGTGAAAATTTGTGCGGCGTGTACTCAGCCAACGAATTCCTCACCAGGACCAACTTAATGAAGGCTTACAAATTCCCCGACTGGGACACACCAATAAAAATAGGCAAGAAAGTGGCCGTACTGGGCGGCGGCAACGTGGCCATGGACGGCGCGCGTACCGCGCTGCGCCTGGGTGCTGAGGAATCCTGGATCGTTTACCGCCGTTCCGACAAGGAACTCCCGGCCCGCCATGAAGAGGTGGAGCACGCCCATGAAGAGGGTGTCAAATTTGCCTTGTTGACCAGCCCCGTGGAAATTATCGGAGATGAAAACGGCTGGGTCAAAGGAATGAAATGCCTTAAATACGAACTGGGCGAGCCCGACGCCTCCGGCCGCCGCAGCCCGGTTCCCATCCCAGGGTCCGAATATATAATGGACGTGGACACCGTGGTGGTGGCCATCGGCCAGGGCCCCAACCCGCTGGTGCCCAGGACCACCAAGGGACTGGAATGCAACAAAAAAGGCAACATTGTGGCCGACACGGCCACCGGCGCCACCTCCAAACCCGGAGTATTCGCCGGCGGCGACGTGGTCACCGGCGCCGCCACCGTTATCCTGGCCATGGGCGCAGGCAAGGTTGGTGCCAGGTCAATCCACGAGTATTTAAACAGCAAGAAATAATTTAATTGGATCAAGGGTTGCGGGGATTCCACAGCCCTTGACTAACCGCACCCGGATTCCTTTGCCGGTGCCTGGGGGGAAAGGATGAAGCTTTTAACCGTCAGGGAACTGACCGCCCACATAAAAGATATGCTGGAGAACGACAGCCTGCTGGCAAACCTATGGGTAAAGGGCGAAATTTCTAATTTCAAGCGCGCCTCCAGCGGGCATCTGTACTTTACCCTGAAGGACGGTTATAGCTGCATAAGGTCGGTGATGTTCAGCTCCCGCTGCCGCAATATGCTTTTTAAGCCGGAAGACGGAATGGCTGTAAGAATCCGGGGTTATGTTTCCCTGTACGAGCGGGACGGCAATTACCAGCTTTATGTGCAGGAAATGGAACCGGACGGGTTGGGAGCCCTGTACCTTGCATTTGAACAGTTAAAGGAAAAACTGTCCCGGGAGGGCTTATTCGATAAAAGGCATAAAAAAGAATTGCCCCTGCTGCCCGGTACTATCGGTATAGTGACCTCTCCCACCGGAGCGGTAATTCGTGACATGACCAACATCATAGGCAGACGCTGGCCCGGGGTGAAAATTATGCTGGTGCCGGTTGCTGTTCAGGGGGAAGCCGCCCCTAAAGAGGTGGCCGCCGGCATAAAGAAACTAAACTCCCTGGGCGGAGTTGACGTGATTATTGTGGGCCGGGGTGGAGGTTCCCTGGAGGAGCTCTGGGCATTTAATACCGAAACCGTTGCCCGTGGTATTTTCTCGTCCCGTATACCGGTGATATCGGCGGTGGGACATGAAACCGACTACACCATCGCGGATATGGTGGCGGATTTAAGGGCGCCGACTCCTTCCGCCGCTGCCGAAATGGTTGTGCCGGTGAAAAGGGAATTAGAGAGGTATATTATAACCCTGCAAGACCGGCTGCGGCATTCCCTGGAGGAAAACTTAAGCCGCTGCCGCGCAAGGCTGGAGAAAAGCGCTGACAGCTCCGTTTTCCGCAGGCCCGTTGACAGGATTACCGGCTCGAGGAAAATTCACCTGGATTTTCTGGCCAGGCGGCTGGAAGATGTCACAAAAGCCCATTTAAGCAATAATAAAAGTAATTTATCCACACTGGCGGCAAGGCTTGAGATCTTAAGTCCGCTGTCCACCCTGGTGAGGGGATATTCCATCTGTATCCGGGAGGGAACCGGAGAAGTGGTAAAAAACTCCGGTGATATACTCACTGGAGAGAAGATCAGAGTGGAACTGCACAGGGGCGCCCTGTCATGCCGGGTGCTTAAATCTTTGGCAGACTCCGACTGTTAGTTTGAATATATTAGTTTAAATATCGCAATTGAAATATTGCCGGTTTAGAAACCGGTTGGCTGTTTAAAAAAAAAATTATCTGGGGAGGAATTGAGATGGCTACATTGATTGACGGTAAAAAAGTAGCTGCATCCATCAGGGAAGAGGTTAAGGCCGAAGTGGCCAAACTCCGGGAACAGGGTATCGCTCCAAAGCTCTCCGTGGTACTGGCCGGGGATGACCCCGCATCGGTGGTTTACGCCAGGTCCAAAGAAAAATCCTGCGCCAACATCGGCATTGATTTCGAACTGTTTACCTTTCCCGGCTCGGTGTCCGAGGACGAAGTTCTGGCCCTGATCGACAAACTTAACAAAGACGACAACGTGCACGGCATAATGATCGAATTGCCGCTGCCCAAACACATGGACAAGAAGAAGGTGCTGGAAGCCGTCGACCCCAAAAAGGACGTGGACGGTGTGCATCCCATCAACAGGGGATACATACTAAGTGGCGGCGAGGGACTTTTCCCTGCCACACCCGAGAGCTGCATTGAAATAATGCTGCGCAGCGGCATTGAACTCAAGGGCAAGAATGCCGTAATCGTGGGCCGCGGAGAAACCGTGGGCAAGCCCCTCATTTTCATGATGCTTAACCAGAACGCCACCATAACCGTCTGCCACACCAGAACCGCCGACCTGGCCTATCACACCAAACAGGCTGACATTATCGTTGCCGCCGTGGGCAGGGCTAAAATGATTAAAGCCGACATGATCAAGCCGGGCGCAGTGGTTGTGGACGCCGGTATCAACGAAGTGGAAGGCGGCGGAATCTGCGGCGACGTGGACTTTGAAAACGCCGAAAAGGTTGCCGGAGCTATTTCGCCTGTACCCGGCGGCGTCGGCAGCCTCACCACCGTGCTGATTCAGAGGAACGTGCTGAAAGCCATTAAACTGCAGCAGAAGAAGTAACTGGAATATTAACCTGTTAAATTGGGGATTTTCTTCGCAAAATTGTTAATAAGGGGTGTTTTTATATGAGTGATATGTTTGATCTGACTTTCCGCAAGGTTCTTGCCGTGTCCGCCTCTGATGCCCCCACCCCGGGCGGCGGCAGCGTTTCAGCCATGGTGGGAACCCTGGGCGTTGCCATGACCGCCATGGTGGGCAATCTCACCATCGGCAAGCCCAAATACAAAGAGGTTGAGCCGGAAGTCAAAGAAATCACCGCCAAAGCCTACTACATCATCAACAGGCTGGAAAAACTGGTGGCAGCCGACATCGCCGCCTTCGGCAAATTTATGGACGTTTACAGGCTGCCCAAGAATACCGACGAGGAAAAGGCCAAAAGGGAAGAGGCCATGCAAAAAGCTCTGAAGACAGCAACCAATGAACCCGTGGAAATTGCCCGGACACTGCTGGAGGCATTGGTGGTAACCGAGCAGCTATCCAAAATAGGGAACACTATGGCCATCAGTGACGCCGGCGTTGCAGCCTACGTCTGCGAGGCCGCCATTAACGCAGTGCTCCTCAGCGCCGACATCAACATCCCCATGGTCAAGGACCAGGAATTCGTAAACGCTGTGGTGGAAGAAAAGAACAAAATAGTGGCCGAGGCCAAGCGGCTCAAGGATCTGGCCGTGGCCACAGTGAACCAGAGAATGAAATAGTGCCAAAAACGCCAGGGGCTCCCAACAGGGAGCCCCTTAATAATTACCTGTATAGA